>CAZGTW010000017.1:11189-14503 GCA_964528815.1 uncultured Actinomycetota bacterium
ATATATTGCATATCATTATCAGTGAGGCTGCCTTTTTTAAGCAGCTTGCTGATTTCTTTTCTGAACTTAATGTTTTCAAAACCGTATATAAATGGAAGCGTTATGTCACCCTGGCGCAGGTCATTTCCAACTGGCTTTCCTACCTGTACAGAAGAGCCGTTAATATCAACATCTATAAGATCGTCATTTATCTGAAATGAAGTTCCTATATATTCGCCGAATCTTCCCATGTTTTCAATGTCTGCATCACCGGATTCTGAAAGGATTCCCCCGAGTGTGCAACTTACCTTAAAGAGTGAAGAAGTTTTTTCAAATATCTTTCCGAAATATATTTTTTCACCCTGGTAAATATCTTTTTTTGTCCTTAACTGGTCAAATTCACCCCTGACCAGAAGCTCTGCAGCAACAGACATTTCGATGTTTATCCTTGAATCATTATAGGCGTTTAAAATAGCAAATGTCTGGGTAAAAAGATAATCGCCTACAAATTTTGCAGTATCTTTATCATATGTCTGGTGGATGGTCCGTTTGCCCCTTCTAAGTATTGATTTATCTATAATATCATCGTGTATCAGTGAAGCTGTGTGCAGGATTTCAATAGAGGCAGCTGCCGGAAGCAATTTTTCTATGTCATAGTTTTCATTTCTTGCACAAATCAAAAAAAGTGAAGGCCTTATGCGTTTTCCTCCTGCCATTAGAGTATTTCTTACAGTCTCCCTAAGTATTCCTTCAAGTGATTCTGTATAAGCAGACAGGTAGTTTTCCAGCTTTTCTATATCACGGGCTAAAAAATCAATTGAAATTAAATTGTTATCCTGTTTCTGCATTTTATGCTATTTTGAACCAAAAGATGATTTAAGTATTTCAAGCCATTTGAAACTTTTGTTGGAAAACGGAAATTCAAGCTCCTTTTTTTCGCACACTGTCGAAAGGCTGTAATTATAAACCTCACTGCCAAGTTGTGCCAGTTTCTGTTCAATGGCCTCTTCATCGCCGGATTCCATTATCTCATCTATCTTTTTCATTATCTGTATTGCCCGCAGCGTCCGGTTTTCATTATCAAGCATTACTTTTTCATTAATTGAGCCGGACCTGCCCTTAAGCCTGTTGAGGCCAAGAGCGGCATCATAAGTGCTGCTGACAAGGTCATCCTTAGTTATGAAGTCACTTTCATAATTCAATATGTATTTCCAGGATGGCATGGTAATTGCCTTTATATGCTCCTTGAGTGTCCTGGCCAGTAACCTGTAGCCAAACTTCTCCGGGTTTTCAAATGCCCTGCTCCCGGGATCAAGAAATGGGGCCATGGGGGAAATAAACGGGGCAAACCTTCTGTCCCAGCCTGTTTTTTCATATATCATCTCACTGAAACCTACAGTATCAAGAATCGACTGCTTTGTCTGGTGAGGCAGGCCTGTCATGAAATACAGGTCAAAACGCAGGGCACCGAATTCAAGTGCATTTTTTATACTCTCAATAAGCTCATCATTAGTGTAGCTTTTTCCCATGATGCTTCTGATCTTTTCGTCATGGGAATCAGGTGAGATTTCATAACAGACTTTTGAAAATGTCCTGGCTGATTCTTCAAAAAACCACCTCCCTGGAGGTGAAAAGAATTCAAAAAATATCTGAAGCTCTTTATCCAGCTCTTTTGCGAACCTGAAGAATTCCATAACATAATCCCTGCCATTGCTGTTAAGATCGCCAAGTAAAAAAACTGGAGAGTTCATGTATTTGCGTATTGTTTTTATCTCATTAACCAGTTTTTCAGGGTCCCTGAAGGCAGGTTTGCTTCGCTGGCCGAAAAGTTCAAATGCGTCTTTTGAACCTCCGCAGTTTGCACAGTTATTATTGCAGCCCCTGACAACAGGTATTGTAGTTATCGGATACCTGAACCAGTCACAAAATGGCACAATACTGCGTATGTCCCTGTATTTTATTACCTCTTTAAACATTATACGGTAATCAAAATCTATTTCCTCAAGGTCGGCAGATATGCATTTTATTGGGTTTGCATAGGCTTTTCCGTTTTGTTTATATACAAGATTTGGTATATTTCTTAACTCTTTATAAGGCAATTCCTGCATTTTAAATAAAACTTTGCTATTGCCTTCAGACTGGCTATAAGATTTTAACAATTTTATAAGCTGGTACAAAGGTTCCTCTGTTGAGTCGCCCCTGAGAATGTAATCCACCTGCTCAAAATCAATGAGCTCCCTGTAAAAATAAGATGAAGAAAAACCTCCAAAAATCACTGGCGTTTCCGGATGATATTTTTTTACAATCTTTGCAATCTCAGTTGAACCCTGGCAATGCGGCAGCCAGTGAAGGTCGATGCCAAAAGCAACAGCTTTGAGCCTTTTTATAAAGAGCTCGACATCAAAATCAGGTTCATGGAACATCCGGTATGCAATATTTATTATCCTTACAGATATGCCCCTCTTTGTTAAATAATTTGCAATGGTCATAAATCCTATCGGGTACATCTCAAAAACAGGTGACGACGGCACCAGGTCGCTGACCGGACCGAACATTATGCTTTTTTTCCTGAAATCATACACGCTTGGCGCATGCAGAAGTATAAGATCTGTTTTGGAACCTGCCATATTAAAAACCTTCTAAGAATACAAATAATAATTTATAAAATCCACTGAGTTTAAATATAATAACTTTAAAAATACAACCTGGAAAGCGATTTAAGATTTACTTTTAACCATTCCGGTTGCACATATGAAATATTTTTATTTAACCTTGTTTTTATTGCATCTTCTTTGCTGCCAATATATTTTATTTTTTTCAGGAAATAATAATCAGCAGGAAGGCTTGCAAAAAACCCGGAAAGGTCCCTGTATGCCTTGATATAAAGGAAATCATTGATTATTTCGTAAGGAAAAGATGCTTCAGTATCTCCAAAAAACCCCCATCCTGTTAAGAAAGATGTTTTAAGAAGTGAATTTACTCCAAGAATCAATAAATCATTTTCTTCCAGCAGCTCCTCAATCCTTGTCTCAAAATCAATAAGTTTCAGATGGTTCTTTATATTATTTACAGTTTCTGTAAGTTTCTGGTGCAGCAGTAACCTGTTTTTATGCACTGACTTAAGGGATTCAAGGATACTGTCAAAAATATAATAATCTCCATATTCAAGCAGGTATATTACAGCTCTTGAGTAAAAAATATCTCCATAAAGCAGGTCAACTGTGTAATTCTTGTCGCTTCTGGACCTGTGTGCGGTCGAATTATAACTTTTCCCGGATTTTAATTTTATATCTTCGGCAAGCATTACAAAATCATCGGTGTTGAAACTGTGGAGA
>CAZGTW010000017.1:14603-20309 GCA_964528815.1 uncultured Actinomycetota bacterium
TTGGCTTTCCCTTCGCTTCGCATGATGGTTTTGGGCTCTTTTAACTTCACATCTATTTGAATGCCTATCATTGCATAGAGCTTACTTTCAATCATTGACTCAAAATTCTCAAGGTCATTTATCCTTTCTGCAAATACATCTTCTGAGACCTCGACCCACAGCTCTATGGTATCCATATAATTTACCCTGTCAACAACTATAAGATAATGCGGCTCGATTTCCTTTACTTTCATCAGCACTTCTTCAATCTGTGACGGGAACACATTAACACCCCTTATAATAAGCATATCGTCTGTCCTGCCCATCGGTTTTTTCATCCTGCCATGCGTTCTTCCGCATTCACATTTGCCGGTATTGAGCACAGAAAGGTCCCTTGTCCTGTAACGGATAAGCGGCATTGCCTCTTTAGTAAGTGAAGTAAATACTATCTCGCCCTGTTTGCCGTCTTCAATTTGCTTTCCTGTAGCCGGGTCAACGATTTCAACATAGAAATGGTCCTCAGCAACATGCAGGCCTTTTTTTTCGGTGCATTCACAGGATACCCCCGGCCCTATTATTTCACTTAACCCGTATATATCTATTGCCAGAATATCGAGCCTGGTTTCTATTTCACTTCTCATCTGCTCAGTCCAGGGTTCCGCACCAAAAATACCTACACGAAGGGGCATATCCTTAAAATCAAGGCCGTTTTCCCTGCCAACTTCTGCGATATGGAGCGCATATGATGGTGTGCAGCACAGGACCGTGGAGCCATAGTCCTTCATGATTTTTATCTGCCTTTCTGTCAGGCCGCCGGAAACAGGAATCACTGTTGCTCCAAGAAGTTCTGCGCCATAATGAAGTCCCAGGCCGCCGGTAAAGAGCCCGTAACCATAACTGTTCTGTATTATATCGTTTTTACGGACACCTGCCCCGTAAAGATCCCTGGCAATTAAGTTGCCCCAGAGTGCAATATCATTTTTTGTGTAACTTACAACAGTAGGATTGCCCGTGGTTCCTGAAGAAGAGTGTATCCTTACAATATCACTCATCTGTCTTGCAAAAAGGCCAAAGGGATAATTATCCCTGAGGTCCTCTTTTCTAGTAAAAGGTATTTTTTCAATATCATCGAGGTTATCAAATTTGTATGGGTTTACGCCGCAATCATCAAGCCTTTTTTTATAGAACTTCACATTTTCATAAACATTGATAAGGGTATTCTTAAGACGCTGCGTTTGCAGTTTTCTTAATTCTTCCCTTGGCATTGTCTCAACCTGTTCTTCCCAGTAAATGCCGCTCATTAAAGACCTCCATAAAATTATTTCTGGCAGTTTTAAGAAATATATTATATTTCAACAATAATTTCAAAAAACTACCAGAAAAATATTCAAAATATAAGTTGCTCTTTTTATACTATCCTGCAAAAAATGCAAAGATATTAATTTGCCTGCACTTCTTTTTTAAATGCTGCTTCAATCATTTCTTTGGGCATTGGTTTAGTGCAAAGTGTTACTATTATTGTAACTATAAATGCAAGCGGGAACGCTATTACAATCTGGTCTATATTGCTCCACGGTGGCGCAAGAAGTGTAGTTTTTCCTGTAATAAGAGTTACCAGGCCAATTGCTTTTGAAGTCGATTCGTGAATGAAAAGCATCCAGAAAAGGCTTGAGACTATTCCTGTTATCATTCCGGCCAGCGCACCTGCTTTATTTGATCTTTTCCAGAAAAGCCCGAGGATGTACATCGGCAAGAAAGTAGAGGCACAGAGCCCGAAGAAAAGACTGGTTGCTTTTGCTATAATGCCAGTAAATTCAGGGATATCCTTATATGTGGGATGGAAAATACTGAAAATAAATGCAATAGCAATACCTATAAGGATCCCGATCTTTGTTGAAACAACGCCCTTCATCGTCCTTTCTTCTTTATAGTTTGCTGCATATGTGCTCTTGCTGAATACATCTCTTCCAAAAGAAGTTCCCATTGCGTGGAACTGTCCGCTTATTGTTGACATTGCAGCTGCCAGCAGTGTAATCATAAAAAGATAGACAAACCATGGCGGCATTGCAGAATTGATAAATGCAGGGATTATTTTATCTACATTGCCCTCTGCTGCAGCAATTGCAATCTTTCCGGTCTTATCAAAGAAGTATAAATTTGAAATGGCACCAACAACAAACGCAACGCCTGTCATTAATAGAATAAATATACCGCCCATCAAAACACCCTGGTTCAATTGCTTATTGCTTTTAACCATCATGAATCTTGCTGCCAGTTGTGGCTGGGCAAGCACTCCTATGCCGACTCCAAGCACTATTGATGAGACAAGGGTCCACCATAGCGGTGAGCCAAATACGGGCATTGTTGTCCAGCCCTGCATGCCGGATGCTGCAAGTTTTTCAGGGACTTGTGACGCAAGATTTGTAAGTGCCTGATGTGTACCAATAAATCCGCCGGGTGTTTTTATATATGTGAGTACTAACAGGGCAATCATTCCAAGCAGCATTATGGTTCCCTGAAGAGTATCAGTATACATTACACCTTTGATTCCACCTGCAAGAACGTATGCTGCAATTATTACTGTAAATATTACAAGTGCCCACACAAAGGGTAATTTTGTTATTTCTGTAATAAATAATGCGGCGCCTATCATTACTGCACCGGTATAAAGGGGCATAAAAAGAAAAACTATCGCTCCCCCGATTCTCTGTATGGCCCTTGAACCATACCTCTTACCCAGAAGTTCAGGGAATGTATGGGCATCCAGGTTGTGGCCAACCAGACGGGTTTTCTTGCCAAAGAAAACAAATGCCACAAATATGCCGAGTATGATGTTTAGGAAAGTCAGCCATAGAAGGCCCATGCCAAGGTTTGCCGCCTGTCCGCCAAAACCTACAATAGCTGATGTGGATATAAATGTTGCGCCATAAGATATGGCCATTACATACGGGTGGGTCCTCCTGCCTCCGACCATGAAATCAGATGCACTTTTGGTGCGTTTCCAGCCCAGGTAACCCAGAAAAATTGTAGCCAGAAGATAAACAACCAGTATAACAATAAATACAACTAAATTCACTTCACTCTCCTTTCAAAACTTAAAATAGATGCTTTAAATAATAAAGCAATCTTTTTTATACTTAGCAGAGACCTGCATAATCAGGAAATAATTTCTGCTTTTCCTGAAGATTTTACTTGTCTTTGTTCCACATCACGGCGCCATAAATTATGCATACCAAAGCTGAAAGAATACAAAACAAGTAAGCCAGAAAAACTGAAACTCCAGCAAAACCCAGCATGCTAACCCCCCTTTCTCTTTATTATTAAATCCCCTGTATTAATTACAGAGAGTAACTCCGTTGCTTCGGAGAATTTTCTCTGTCCTTTCTATATCATTGACACTTAATACAAGTTTTGTGTCTGCAATAACATAAATATAGTCTATATTGACTTTTTCTTTTGCAAGCATATCAAGGATCTTATAAAGCTCGCCCGGCTTATCTTCTACTTTTATGCAGATTGCTTCGGCAATATGTGTCGTAAACCCGGCATCTTTTAACTTCGCTCTTGCTGTTTGTGTATCCGAAACAACGAGCCTTAATATGCCATAGTCTCTTGCCTCAGTAGTTGAAAAACCTTTAAGGTTTATATTTGCTTCCTTTAGGATTCTTGTAACCTCGGCCAGCCGGCCTGTCTGGTTTTCAAGGAACACTGTAAGTTGCTGAACAGGCATTTTCCCTCCTGTATTAAAATTTTAAAAAAGGTTTTTCCCCATATTAAATGCTTCCAGGTTTAAATTCAATGCTTTAGCAGGAACACTTTGTTTAACTGACGCCAGCCAGCATTCATTATCAATGGGAAGGAAATTGGAAAAGACTCCCAGTAAAACTACATTAGAGGCTCTTATCTCATTTAACCTCCCTGCAATTCTGACAGCATCGACAATTAAGAAATGATTTGTGACACTGCTGATCCGGCTTTCTATATCCTGCGGGTATGTGACTTCTTTTGAAAAAACTGTAGAGGGATATATTTCATAATCATTTATAATCAGGAAACCGTCCGGGGTGAGCCTTGGCATATAACGGAGCGCTTCGAGTTTTTCAAGCGCAATTATAAAATCTGCTTTATTTATTGTGGGAGAATAAACTTTTTTTCCAAACCTGACGCTTCCCTCAACGCTGCCGCCTCTTTGAGCCATGCCATGCACCTCCGATACCTTTACATCATAACCCGCATTTATTGCGGCATTTGCAAGTATTGTTGTTGCAAGTATTATGCCCTGGCCGCCCACTCCTGAAAAAAGCACCGATATAATTTCTTCGTTTTTCAATGAACCTTCTGCTTTTTTAGAAGCAAATTTTACTGCCTGCTTGTAATTATTGTTATTATTGTCGTTAATTATCATTAATTGTTTTATTTTTTTAATATTTTTATATAGTTTTATACTATTTTTTACTGTTTTTTTGTAAATTCTTTAAATTTATTATTTATTCCTGTTGTCTGGCTTTTATCGCTTTACTTTTACAAACCGGCACACAACTTTGGCACTCTGTACATAAAGAGGCGTTTATCTCATATTTTTCCTGCTTTAATTCTATTGCAGGGCACCCGAATTTAACACAGTTTCCGCATTTTATGCACTCTTCCACTTCTATATAGATTCTGCTTTGCCTTTTTTTCTTCTCAAGAAGTACGCATATCCTCCGGCACACGACAACTGAAAGTTCTTTTCTTTCCAGCTCTTCTTTTAATACTGCTTCAAGTTCGGCACGGTTGTAGGGATCTACTACTTTGACATTTTTAATGCCTGCTGCCCTTGCAAAATCTTCAGGTTTTATTTTTTCTGTAATGCCGCCCATTAGTGTCATGCCAACACCAGGGTGCGCCTGGTGCCCTGTCATGGCAGTGGTGCTGTTATCCAGTATTATAATCAGCCCTGTACCACCATTATATGAATTATCGATAAGAGGGGTGATCCCTGAATGAAAAAAAGTTGAATCACCTATGACTGAGACCACCCTGTTTTTTAAATCAGGGTCAGCCTTTTCCATTCCAAGGGCCTGCCCGATTCCTGCCCCCATGCACAGGCATGAATCAAGCGCAGAAAGTGGGGGAAGCACAGATAGCGTATAACAGCCGATATCGCCCATAACAACCGCTTTCAGTTTTTTGAGTACATGAAAAACCGGCCGGTGCGGGCACCCTGCGCATAAAACCGGGGGCCTTGCAGGAATGTCTTTTATGGATTGTGAAGTTAAGCTGCTCTGCGCTTTTCCTTCAAGAAGATTTGTGCCAAAAAGGCTGTCATGCACCTTTTCAAGTATTTCGAGCCCGAGCTCTCCCTTATAAGGGAAATACTGCTTGCCTGCTATCTGGACACCAGTATTTAAAAGTCTTACCTGTTCTTCAATATATGGCTCCAGCTCTTCGACAACAAGCAGCAATCTTTTGCCGGTGCAGAATTGCCTGATTGTTTTTTCTGGAAGAGGGCCTGTCATTTTTAATTTTAGTATGGGGACCTCTGTAAAAACTTCCCTGCAGTACTGGAAAGATACTCCAGAAGTTATAATGCCTATGTCTTTTACTGCTTTTTTCCCCTGCGGCAGATATATTTCATAAAACCTTTCATCTTCACAAAAATCTTTAAGGGCAAGCCATCTTTCAAGGAGGGCATCGTGACGAAGCCTTGCGTAAGCTGGTATCATTACATATTTCTGTGCGTTTTTT
>CAZGTW010000018.1:0-1601 GCA_964528815.1 uncultured Actinomycetota bacterium
TCCTTGATTATTTTATTTTTTATATTAAGCATCAGCAGTCTGAACTGTTCATTCTTTAAATCCTTTAAAAGCGGAATGTAATAGTTTGCAACATCTTCACTGCACTTAAAACTTGTATTGCTGCCGCTTTTATCGGCCATTATCCTTTTGCCAAGCTCCACTGCAGCTACTACCTGGGCAGCTTTGGCGTTTCCTATTCCCTTTATTAATGAAAGCTCATTTACTGAGATATCAAGCAATGGTTGAAGGCCCGAAAATTGTGAAAGTATTGAATTTGCCAGCTCAATCGCAGACTGGCGGCAGTTTTTGGAGCTTATTCCCGTCCTTAATATAATTGCAATCAGCTCGGCATTGGTAAGGCTTGCGCTTCCATTGCTGATAAGCTTTTCACGGGGCCGCTCATCTTCAGGCCATTTATTTATTGGCATGTATCCGCTATTTTCTTTAACTGCTTTTATCTTATCTCCTTTCAGTTTGGCTTATTGGCAAATAATCCAATATCAATATAATATATTTATGCTTTTATGTAAATATATAAATTATATTATATTATATTATTTCAATCCATATGCATTTTATATAAGGCTACCATTTAAAAATTGCGGCAGTTAAATTAAAATCTAACTTATGGCAACAAATTCATATAAAAAATACAATATAGATAAAAAGATAATTTCATCACTTGATGATATCCTTTATGAGTGCAAGCTCTGCCCCCATGAGTGTAATGTTGACAGGCATAGCAAAAAAAATGGTTTTTGCAGGGCAGGATATGACCCTGTCATATCTTCAGCAATGGCACATCATGGCGAGGAACCGCCAATTTCGGGCAGCAGGGGTTCAGGAACAATTTTTTTTACAAACTGTAATATGAAGTGTGTTTACTGCCAGAATTACCAGATAAGCCAGGGTCATCAGGGGCGGGCTGTCAGTGTAGAAGAACTTGCACAAAAAATGCTTTACCTTCAAAAAGAAGGCTGCCACAATATCAACCTGGTGTCCCCTACAATATGGGTACCGCAGATTGTAAGTGCCGCAGCAATTGCAGCCGGAAGTGGACTTGGCGTTCCAATGGTTTACAATACCGGCGGATATGACAGTGTGCAAACAATAAAGATGCTTGACGGTATTATCGATATATATATGCCAGATATGAGATACAGCAGCAATGAAATGGCTCTTAAATATTCCGGAATAAAAAATTATGTTGAAAACAACAGGGCAGCCATAAAGGAAATGTACCGGCAGGTCGGTGACCTGTCACTTGATAAAAATGGAATTGCAGCTAAGGGTATTTTAATAAGGCTCCTGGTGCTGCCGGGAAATATTGGCGGCGTAAAAGAAACACTTGATTTTATTAAGACAGAACTTTCTGTAAATATAAGCTTAAGTGTTATGGCCCAATATCATCCCGAGTATAATGCATGCGACTATCCCCTGCTTTCACGCAATATCACTTTAGAGGAATACAGTGAAGTTACAGATTATGCAGAAAAACTTGGGTTTGAAAACGGATGGACACAGGATTACGGGGATTTATCCGCGGGAGAAGATATGTTCAGGCCTGACTTTAACAGGGATAAAATTTTCAGGTATTATGA
>CAZGTW010000018.1:1701-7581 GCA_964528815.1 uncultured Actinomycetota bacterium
TTCCCTTGTATAATTGTCATTTATATCTAACCTTAAAAGATAGGAATTTATTTCAAGAGCCTTATTGTATTTTACTGCCGCCTTAAAAATGCTCTCCATGTCAAGCACATATGGCGCCCTTGCCCCAAAAACCAGGCCCGTTGGGTGGGCAATTGCATCAATAAGCGGATTTTCCAGCGCGCTTATAACCCTTGCAGTATTTTCCTGTGTTGAATTTAAATAATTTGAATGCATTGAAGCAAGCGCTATGTCTGTTCTTTTTATCATGGCCTCATCATAGTCAAGCAATGATACACCCTTTATATCTATTTCGGCCCCAATTAGCAACTCAAAATCCCGTATATCTTTTTTAAGATTTTTCATGAATTCAATTTTTTCAAGCATCCTTTTATTATCAAGGCCGTTTCCATATGTATTGCTTACAGAATGGTCGCTTATTGCAAGATACTCATAACCCAGCTTCCTGCAGTTGTCCTTTATATCATCAACACTTATAAGGCCGTCGCTCCATGATGAATGTACATGCAGATCCCCTTTTATATCTTGCAATTTTACAAGTTTTGGCAGCTTAAATTTCTGTGCAAGGCTTAATTCTCCCTTATCCTCACGAAGTTCCGGGGGGACATATTCAATGCCAAGCATTTCATAAATACAGTAATCCCTGTAATCCTGGCCCTCCTCAAAATTCTTGAAATCTTCCTGAACCTTGCTTATATTATCTTTGTTTCTTACTGCATCTGATAGCATCTGCCTTACATCCTTAATTTCAGCTGCGGTTGTCTTTTTGCTGGTGGCGCTTATTTGCCCAGACCTTGCTGCTAGTTCCTCTATCCTTCTGACATGGCTCCTGCTGCCTGTCGTATAAAAAAGATCTGCAGCAAATTGCGGCCTGCTTGTGATAATGACTTCAATATCAATGCCGAAACTGGTTTTAAACCTTTCACTTAAAGTTGAATACCTTAAATCAGGATTGCCTGCCGATACAATAAATGGAAGCTTTTTTATTGAATTTAAAAAATCTTTACTTCTTTCAATATTAAAACCATCTGTATTTGATTTGGTAACAACAAGCAGGTCTATGTCGCTTACAAAAGGTTTTTTCCGCCTCAGTGAACCCGTAACTGCAACATCACCGGCATCATTAAGGCCCTTTATGCCTGTTATTATTTTTCCAATAAAAAAATCTATATATCCTTTGGGAAAAAGCTTTGAAGAACTCTCGTAATAATCAAGCGAATGGACCAGCCTTTCAAGATGTGTCTTAGTAATGAGGCCCTCTTCAAGATTGGGTATCCCGGGTATTTTTTTAAAAATATCTTCCTGGCTTATTTTTTCCTTAAGCTCAGCAAGGTCCTTTGCGCCAAGAATATCATATATTGCAAATATCCTTTTTTTTCCCAGGCCGCTTATCCTTATAAATTTTATAAGCTCCTCTGAGTAATCGCCTTTTAATTCCTCATAGAGCCTTATCCTTCCTTTTTCAAAGTACTCCGAAAGCAAGTCATACATTTCCGGAATGATTCCGGGCAGGTTTTTCAGTGTTCCGTCCCGGTAAGCCGCTTCAAGATCGCCAGGAAAGTCCCTTACTGACCTTGCCGCCCTGGTAAAATCAATCACTGTTTTGGCGCTGCCTTCCCTGTTCTTGGAAAGCTCGGCCATATTTGCAAAAATTGTAGAAAGTTTTAAGTTCATCATTTTATTAACCGGTTGTTTTATTTTTTCGCCTTTTTATGCTCCGGACTTTTAATCAAATTATTTTTTAATGCTATAATTATTAATTGAGCTCTTTATTTTAAAAAAGAGCCGGCCCATTAATGGTAAGATAAAAATACAGATATTATAAAAACAAGAAATTATATCACAATGGCCCAAAAAGATATAATGTACATCAGGCGCAAAAACATGGTTGAAAACCAGGTGGCTGCAAGGGGAATAAAGGACCAGCGGGTCCTGGAAGCCATGCTTTCTGTTGCCAGGGAAGATTTTATTGCCCCTGATATGTCTGAGAGCGCTTATGATGACAGGCCGCTTTCTATCGGCTTTTCCCAGACAATCTCCCAGCCATATATTGTTGCGCTTATGACTGAACTTCTTTGCCTTAAGGGAAAAGAAAAGGTGCTTGAGATCGGTACAGGCTCAGGATACCAGACAGCAATACTGTCAAAGCTTGCGAAAAAAGTATACAGCATTGAGATAGTTGCTCCTTTATATGAAAGAACTTCAAAGCTTTTGGCCGGTTATAGAAATGTTATCTGTGCAAACCGTGATGGCTATAACGGCTGGGAGGAGCATGCCCCTTATGACAGGATTATTGTTACTGCAGCGCCTGAAGACATCCCGGTTCCTCTTATAGAGCAGTTAAAGGCAGGGGGTATAATGGTAATCCCCTCAGGGCCGCATGGCTGGACCCAGTCTCTTATAAAAATAACTAAAAAATCAGATGGTACAATTACAAAGGATTATATCTGTGATGTGGCATTTGTCCCTCTGACCAGGAAAGAAATATGAAAACCGGTACAGTAAACCTTCCGCTGCATGGGGGAAAGGCTCCTGCCTGGCTTTTCAGCAGGATGGCCCGGCTGTCAAAAGAACTTTTGCTTTTAATGGTTTCAGAATATGGCCCCCAGGAAGTACTGCTGCGTATATCTGACCCATTGTGGTTCCAGGCGCTTGGCTGTGTGCTGGGATTTGACTGGCATTCAAGCGGTGTTACCACTACTGTCTGCGGTGCCCTTAAGGAAGCCTCAAAAGGAATCGAAAAGGACACTGGTTTATATATAGCAGGAGGCAAGGGAGCAACAAGCAGGAAAACCCCTTCTGAAATTATAACTGCCCAGGAAAAGGCAGGCATTGATTTTTCCCACCTTGTCTACAGCAGTAAAATAACTGCAAAAGTAGACAATAATGCCCTGCAGGACGGTTACCAGCTTTACCATCACTGTTTTTTCTTCACTTCCGACGGAAAACAATGGGCAGTGGTCCAGCAGGGAATGAATGATGAGACAAGTATGGCGCGGCGCTATCACTGGATAAGCAGTATCGTGACTGATTATGTCTGTGAGCCGCATTCTGCCATATGCTGCGACAGAACCGGAAATATCTTAAACCTTATTGATAAAAACAGCCGGCAGGCAAGGCAGACTATTGCACAGCTTTCAGGTGAAAAACCTGAAAAGCTTCTGAGGGAGCTTGATATGATTGTAAATAAGAACAGTGTCAGTGTCAGTATGCCAGCAAGGCATCATATAGTTACTTCTGACATGGATAGAAACAGGCTTAAAAAAATACTGCTTTCCACTTATGAGAATAAACCGGATAATTTTGAGAAACTTCTTGCTTTGCCAGGTGTTGGACCAGCGACAATAAGGGCCCTTGCACTGATATCAGAGCTTGTTTATGGAGTAAAGCACAGCATAAAGGATCCTGCAAGATTTGGTTTTGCACATGGGGGCAAAGATGGCATACCTTATCCTGTGGACCGTGAAAATTACGACAGGTCGATTTCAATACTGCATAAAGCATTAAAGGAAAGCAAGATTGACAGAAGTGAAAAAATCTCTGCCATAAAAAGGCTTGCATTTTTTTACAAATCCTGAAAAAGAAGCTCACCTTTTATTTTTCCTGTTTTGCCACAACCTTTACAAACTCCTTGGCAGCTCCTGATGCATCAGGAGAGTATATCTCTATGCCGTACATGTCAGCAAAGTGCCGGGTAACAGGAGCTCCCCCTACGGCCAGCTTTACAGAACTTCTAAGCCCTGCATCCTCTATTGCCTTTATATGGGCAGGAATGTTTGCAAGTGTTGTTGTAAGTAGGCCTGAGAATGCTACTATGTCAGGATTATACTTCTTTATTGCATCTACAAAAGTTTGGTAGTCTACATCAATACCCAGGTCTATTACCTTAAAGCCCTGGCCCTCTGCCATTGTAATGACTAAGTTTTTTCCTATGTCATGAAGGTCGCCTTTTACTGTTCCTATTAGCACGGTGCCTTTTTCTGATAAGTGCTCAGACCCTTTTAGCAGGGGCTTTATTATTTCCATGGCAGTCTTCATTGCCTTTGCAGCAAGCAGCATATCAGGCATATAGAGCTCTCCAGAGCCAAACTTGTCTCCCACTTCTATCATGGCAGATGAGAGCGCATTGTTTATTATGTCTTCAAGGCTTATGCCATTATCTATTGCTGACTGTACAAGGCCTCCTATGTCTTTGTAGTTACCTGCTGCTACTGCATCGTGTATGTCTTTTATTTTCGACATGTTATGTTTATTCCTTTCTATCTAAAAAAATTACAAATTACATTTTAATAAGTGCCATATTTATGTATTGCATTAAGATAAGCAATGACATTTTCATGAGGGATATAGTTAACTATTGAATGTGAACAGGTTGCCACATATCCCCCTCCCGGCTTTAGCACTTCCATATGGGCGGCTACATCTGCGTCTACATCCTGGGGGGTTCCCTTGGACAGCGGAAATTCTATGTCTACATTTCCTGAAAGGCACAGCCTGCTTCCGTATTTTTTCTTATACTGTCTGTAGTCAACTCCGTAAGGGTCCATGGGGTTTAGGCAGTCAAGGCCCATATCGATTAAATCCTCTACTATATCGTCTATTCTTCCGTCTGAGTGAAACATTACTGGAACCCCTGCATTTACTGCGGGCTCAAATATCCGGGCCATCCTTGGCACCCATATCTCTTTCATAAGCTTTGGAGGTAAAAAGAGCCCTGTCTTGAATGCCACATCATCTGCCGGCCATACAAAATCCACACCTGCTTCTATTATTGCTTTTGTGAGCCTAACAAAATGCTGTGTTGAAACTTCAAGTATATCTTCAACAAGCTCCCTGTCTTCGTAAGCCATCATCATAAAATCATTCATGCCCACAACAAATTCATATGGCGTCTGGGAAATGCATCCGTAAAGGCAGGCAACACCTATTTTGGAATTGCGCTTTTTTATAACTTCCTTGTATTCCTTAACATATTTGACCGCATCGTTTATCTGCCTGTCTGAATCCAGCGTAAGCGCCTCAAAATCCTTCCTGTTTTTTACTGACTTATCAGCAACCTGCACCAGTTTGCCGTTTTCATCTTTTCTTTTAAAAGGCGTCCAGAGGCCCGCGTCAAATATCATCGCATCCTGCCCGATTATATTGCACAGGTCAATAAAATCATCCGGAAACATCGGCCTTACAAGATCCGGGTCCACAACACCCTTTGCAGGGTCCCCGCCATAAGCAAGAGTATTTCCTGCATTTCTGCCAAGGAATTTTTCCACATGCTGGTCCTCATAAAGAACCTCAAAATTTGGAACCCTGTCAACAGGTTTTCTTTTAAATGCCGCTTTTAATCTTTCAACATCGGGCTCTCCTATATAGGGTTCAATTGATTTGAAATTAACCATTAGATTTTCCTTTCAATTAATTATTTAAATATTATTTGATGGAAATTTTTCAGTATTTGATACAGTTTCAATAAATGCTTTATTTTATTGAATACTGGCATCCCTGTACCATAAATTCATGGCATAATTATTAAGTTGCGCAAAAGCTCTTAATCAAGATGAAAAACTTCTTCAATCATTTCAACCTGAGGACCAAGTATGTCAGGGTCATCTTTAACAAAGAATTTGTTCATATAGTTCTGCCATCTTGCATTAACATCTGTTTTAGAAAGGATGCCGATTGCTTTGTCATAATCATCACATTCAAGATAAGCAAAAAGTGTGCCGTCTTTGCGGAAAAATATAGAATAGTTTTTTATGCCAACATCATTTATTGCTTTTGCAAGCTCCGGCCATATTTCATCATGGGCTTTTTTATATTCTTCCTTCATTTCCGGCTTTATCCTGAAAATAAATGCTGTTCTTTTCA
>CAZGTW010000018.1:7681-20271 GCA_964528815.1 uncultured Actinomycetota bacterium
CAAAATAACCCCCCGGAACATACCTTTCTGCATAAGTGCCCAGGCACCAGAGATGCGCATCTACATTCAGTTTCATTTTTTCCTCCTTTGTAGTAGAAATTTCCAGTAAAAAAACCGGTCAATATATAATTATGATAATCCGTCCAGGATGTCGTTTAGCTTAAGCCTGTAATAAGTAAAATTCTCCCATGTACAATCCTGCGATACAAAATGGTCTATATGGGCAATATACCTTCCAGACCTTAAAAGCTGCTTTACTATTTCAAGCTCATTATCAATTTTAGCTTTTGTTGAGTTTTCAAAAAGCACCCTTTTATCTATCCCGCCCATAAGCTGAAAATCAGGGAAATTTTTTCTTATGCGAAGCATGTCATTTCCTGCAGCCCTTTCAAATGGATACATTCCGGTTACTCCTGTTTCTGCTATAAGAGGGATGAGGTCCTCAACATATCCGTCACTGTCTGTAAGTATGATATCCACTCCCGCATCTTTTGCAAAGTTTACTATTGCCTTATACCTTGGGGTAAGGAATTTCCTGAAATGCGCAGGTGAAATCAGTGAGCCCATTTTTCCTGCCATATCTTCCCAGATAAGGATGCAGTCAACTTCTATATCGGCGCAAATTGCTCCATAATATTCAAGCAGGAAATTAAGGAATGTTTCACATATTTCATCAATAAGTTCCGGGTCATCATAGAGGGCCATCATGTAATTTGTCAGTCCCATTATCTGCCTGGGAAATCCAAGAAACCCGCCATTTGTACCGCCAAGCCTTATGGGAAAATCCCTTGTTTTTAATCTAGCTGCAAGATTATCCCAGTCTGGAGGAAGCCTCTTTTTTATGCTTTCCGAAGTGTAATGCTGCTTATATTCATTCCAGGTTTTCCTGTCTTTTACCGGATGCTCAAGTTCCATTGGAAGTGATGTAATATGAATATCGTTTTTATTTAAAACGCCATATTCATCTTTATATATTATATGGGTATCTGTTTTTTCTATAACTTCTTCTTCAAACATAGGGCTGTAATCTACAGGAAATTTTGTAAGATACTGGTCAAGCCCAAAAACAGGCCCTACATTTACATCTCCGGCTTTTTCCATCTGGCTGTAGATATTTTTATTTGCCATTATAGCTATGCCATCTGAAATCTTATCCGGCACAGGCTCAATCATTTTCAGGCCCTCCCCAAACCATCGCCTGATTGTACCTGCCCAGTAGCCAAACTCCACTTTCGGGACTTCAACACCACTGTAATCTCCGTCTTTCATTCTCATAGCCGAAAGGAATTTTTCACGAGAATTCATATTATTTAATACCCCTGATTTATTTTTTATTCTCTTATAATGAAGTCAGTTTTAAAAACTTACAGACTTTATAACTTTGTTTTTTATAGGTGTGCAGTATCAGCACTAAAATGTTTAAAGTTTTATAAGAAATTCACAATTTAACTTTAAATTGCATATATTTAACATCAATACAGTTGCAGCTGTTTTCTGTTGCGCAGTGCGTCTATTGCAATTACTAACACAAGAAGTGCGCCTTTTACTACCATCCTCAGATACACGGGCACATCGATTAATACCATGCCGTTTGATATTGTCTGAATTATTGCAAGGGCTATAAACACACCAAGATAATTGCCTTTTCCTCCGCCTACAGCTACTCCTCCAAGAACTACAATAGTTAGCACTTCAAGCTCAGCACCTGTTCCGTACTCCGGCCTTCCTGAGCCAAGCTGGCTAATCAGAAGAAGGCCTGCAATAGAGGCAAAGAATCCGCTGATCACATATGATATTATCTTTATCCTGTCTACAGGTATGCCTGCAAGGCGGGCCAGGGGCTCATTACCCCCTATGGTAAAAAGGTCACGCCCAAAACGGCTGAATTTTAGTATTAGGGTAAGTATTACAAATGCCACTATGATGTATAGTGTTGTTATGGGAAAGACACCACCTATGTATATCCTTCCAAGGTTTTGAATAAAAATATTGTATATGCGGGGGTTTAAGTCCGCCCAGAAGTAGCATATGCCGCGAAAGAAGGCAAGGGTTCCAAGGGTTGTAATTATCGGGTTTATGCCTACTTTGGTGATGATAAGCCCGTTTATCAGGCCCACTGTGGAGCCGATGATTATTGCTATAAAAATTACAAGAGGTGTTGGTAGCTCAATGCCCTTCATTAAAAGAACTGCACTAACAATGCCTGCAAGACCGGCTGTTGAGCCTATGGCAAGGTCAAAGCCTCCGCCAATCATTACCACTGTTACTCCTGCAGCAAGTATGCCAAATACGGCAAAGTTATTAAATATGCCCTTGATGTTTTGTATGGTAAGAAAGTTTTCACTTGTTAGCGAAAACAAAAGCATTACTGCAATAAATATGCCAATAAGCGTGGGCGTGGGTGTCCTTAGAAAATTCATAAACGCTGAGTAGCTTTTAGTAGTTTTTGCCATATGTCCTCCAAAAATATTTAAAACTGTTTATGTTATATCCTTCTTCTTGCCCTTGCCTGCCTTATCTCATAAGTAGACACTACAAGTATAAGCACGGCTCCCTGCACCATCTGTATGTAGAAGTAGTATATGTTCATGATGGTAAGGAAATTATACAAAACGCTTAAGATAAGAATTCCTGCAAGGGTGCCTAGGATGTTTCCCCTGCCCCCGCCAAGAGCTGTACCTCCAAGTATTATCGATGACACTATTACAAGCTCAAGGCCCTGGCCGTGCTGTGGCATGCCCACTGCAGAAAGTGAGGTAAGGATAAGGCCCCCAAGGGAAGCCGTCATGCCGCAGATTAAAAAACTTACAAACTTTACCTTTTTTACGTTTATTCCTGATAGAAATGAGGCCAACGGGTTTGCCCCTATTGCATAAATCTTTCGTCCCCACTTTGAGTGGCTCATTACAACATATGTTATTACAAACACTACTACAAGAAGAACTATCGGAAAAGGTATTACCTTAAAGATAAATCCGCGCCCTATGTAGTCTATTACAGGGTTCATGGCAAGTATTGACTCGCCGTTTGTTAAGGTATAGCCGATTCCGCGCCATATAAACATGGTGCCAATTGTAGCAATAATTGAGTTTACACCTACTATTGTTACAAGCATGCCGTTAAATGAGCCCATTACAGCCCCTGCAGCAAGTGCTATGATTACAACAAGCCAGCCGGGAAGCCCCTTTGATAAAAGGAGGGCTGTAAGGCAGGCGGTCAGTCCCACATTGCCACCGATTGAAAAGTCAATCTCTCCTGATACCATAACCATGGTAAGAACTGCTGCTATTATTCCTATAAAGGACAGGTTGTTTAGCATGGGTATTAAGTTTAGCCTGGAAAAGAAAAACGGCCTTCCCACATATGAGAAGACACAAAAGAGTACAATAAGGATAATAAAGAGAATTGCGGTATTATTTAGCCTTTGTTTTTTGCCTGCTGCCGCAGTAGTTGTTTTTATATCTGCCATATATATCCTGCCCCCTTAAAGTATTTATAGACAAGCCGATGCAAGAAGGCCCTCTTCTGTTGCATCTTCTCTTTGGTACTGGCCATTAAAGCGGCCCTTGCTCATGACTATTATCCTGTCTGCAATAGACATTATCTCCGGTAGCTCCGAGCTTATCATAATGACTGATGAGCCCTTCTCGCATAAGTCCTGCATAAGCTTATATATCTCAATTTTTGCCCCTACGTCTATTCCCCTTGTGGGCTCATTTAGTATTATTATCTGCGAGCCGCTCTCAAGCCACTTTGCAAGAACGACTTTCTGCTGGTTACCGCCAGACAGGCTGTTTACCTCCTGCTCTATAGTGGGAGTCTTTATGCCCACTTCCTTTACCCAGTTTTCGGCTTTGTTTCGCTCAGTTGCCTTAGATATTAAAAAGCTTTTTCCGATGTCTTCGATATTGGCTAGCGTTATGTTTTGCTTTACGCCCATGATAAGGGCAAGTCCCTCTACTTTTCTGTCAAGGGGTACAAGGCCTATTTTCTGGTTTCTTGCAGCATTCGGGCTCTTTAAGTTTGCTGCTTTTCCGTTTATCTTTACACTGCCTGACTTTATCTTGTTTGCCCCGAATAATGCCTTTACAAGAGATGTCCTTCCTGAGCCAAGCAGTCCAAATATTCCAAGGATTTCCCCTTTTCTTAGCTCAAAGCTGACATCTGTAAAACCATCAGCTGAGAGGTTTTCTACCTGCATGACAACATCTCCTATGGGCACTTTTCTTTTGGGGTACATGTCCTTTATGTCGCGGCCCACCATAAGCTCAACAAGCTTGTTTGCATTTGTGTCTTTTGTAGCAAGCGTTGCCACTTTTTTTCCGTCACGAAGAACAGTTACCCTGTCTGTTATCTCAAATATCTCTTTTAGCCTGTGGGATATATATATTATTGATACTCCCCTTGATTTTAGATTCGCAATTATTTTAAATAATGACTGGGTCTCCTCTGCAGAAAGGGCTGCAGTGGGCTCATCCATTACAAGTATTTTTGCTTCCTGTGATATTGCCTTTGCAATCTCTACTATCTGCTTTTCTGATACGCTAAGGTCTCCTATTATTGCATTGGGGTCAAGCACTACATTTAAGCTGTCCAGCAGCTCAAGTGCCTTTTTTATCATTGCCTTCCAGTCAACGGTCCTGAACGGCCCTTTGACCAGCTGCTCGCCTACAAATATGTTTTCTGCTACTGTCAGGTTGTTTAATGTGTTTAGTTCCTGGTATATCACCCTGATGCCTGAAGCGGTAGCCTCAGCAGGGCCCTTAATCTCAAACTTCTGGCCATCTACATAGATGTCTCCGCTGTCTTTTATGTAGTTGCCTGCAAGTATTTTAATAAGGGTTGATTTGCCTGCCCCGTTTTCCCCAAGGATTCCAAGTACTTCTCCTTTTTTAAGGTCTATTGATACTTCATCAAGCGCTACCACACCGGGGAAGGTCTTTGTTATATTATCCATCTTTAAAACTATGCCATTTGTTTCTGACACTTTATCACCACCTGGTAAATGAAATTGGGGAAACTAAGGAAATCACTTAGTCTCCCCAATTTTTTAATAATTCAAGCTTGATTTATAAAGCTTTTCCATTTTTTCTTACAGTGGATACCATTCATCAATATTGTCTTTGGTTATAATCTGGTTCTCTACATACATGAACGGAGGAACCGGTTCGCCAATCATCAGTGCCAGTGCTGCAGGAACAAGGTACTCACCATAATGTTCCGGGAAGAATGCAACTGCACCGTCAATCAGGCCATCACGTATCTGCTGCTTGCCAACGTCATCACAACCCATGGTGATTATGAACCATTTTTCAGGATCCCATCTGCCAGCTGTCTGGATAGCTGCAAGGCAACCGCTCATTGTCTCTTCATTGATTGAAGTCATTGCAACAAATTCTGCATCAGGTATCTTTGAGAGGACATCTGTCATGGCCTTATTAGCCTGTTCAGCTTCACCTGCCCCACCATCAGCCCTGATTGTTATAGGATCAATTTTTTCAGCGCCATATTTGTCCACAAATGCCTGGTAGAAACCTTCGGACCTGAGCATAAGTACTTCGCCACCTGCCGGGAACTGCATAAGTACTATTGCATCCAGCATATCGATTCCGCCTTTAGATTCTACTTCCTCAACAGCCCTTAGGCCTGCCATATATGATACCTTGAAGTTATTGCATCCCATGAAAGGTGCGTTAGGACAAGGTACGTCAACTGTAACAATTGGTATGTTTGCAGCGCCAAATTTTGTTGAGATGATGCTGTTTACTTTTGAATCAAACTGGAAGTTAATCAATGCATCAGGATTCTTTGCCAGTATAATATCAGCATTCTTAAGTCCTATTGTGGCATCATACTGGTTGTCAGCATAATAAAGGTTGTTAGCATCTCCGCCGGCAAGTTTCCAGTTATCCTGTACACTTTGCCAAACATTAATACAGAATGGGATACCGCCCATAATGTCGGTGAAGGCCAGGGTATGGTCTGTTGCTGGTGCATCAGGATATGCTTCACCTTTCTGGGCAACTGCTTTAAGGTTTTCATAATAAGGATATGCGCCTTCTTCTGCTGCAGCGGTCTCAGCTGCAGTGGTCTCTGCTGCTGCCATTGCTGCCTGTGCTTCAGCTTTTGCTGCATCAATCTCACCCTGTGCGGCTGCCTGCGCAGATTCTACTGCTGATTCTACTGCTGCCTGTACAGCTGCCTGCTGGTCCGCAGTACAACCTGTAAGAGGAACAGTGACAAGCACTGCTGCTGTCAGTACCGCTGCTAAAATTATAACAGCTTTTTTCATTTTACCTCCCTTTGTTAATGATGGTTTACGATTTTTTATAAAAGACATTTTTATTTTCTCTTTGCTCCTTTCAATAAAGATTATAAATTAAGATAATTAGATATATTTAATTCTTATAGGATAATATGGTTTAATTCTGCATAAATAGAAAAACGATTTTCTTAAAAATACCATACATATCCAGCTTTGTCAATATTAACCCGCCTATTTAATATTAAAGTCTTTTATTATTAAAATTTGCTGTCGACTTGCGCCTTATTATTTCAGTTGAAAGCACAATATTTTTATTTTCTATTTTCTTATGCTCAATTATATCTATCAGAAGATTTGCCGCAGTCTCCCCCATTAGTTTCTTTGGCTGCTTTACTGTAGTGAGTGAAGGTTCAGAAAATGCACATATTACTTCATCATTATATCCCATGACTGAAATATCTTCCGGTACCGAGAGGCCCACTTCTTTTAAGGCTTTCATTGCACCAATAGCTAAAAAATCTGCAATTGCAATAAAGGCTGAAGGAATCTTTTTTTCCTCTACCTTCTGCCTGAGCACCGCGTAGGTGCCCCTTAACTCATCCAGCCTTATCTGATCATCTATAATTACATAATCCGGATTATATTCCATCCCATTCTTTTTAAGTGCGCTGCAGTATCCCTCATATCTTTTCCGGGTCGTTGTCTGGTGGTCAAATGGAAATGTTATAAAGCCTATTTTCCTGTGGCCTATGTCATAGAGATACTGCACAGCATTTTCCATAGCGGCAAAGTTATCAATAAGGACTGATGGGATTTTTTTATCTTTTATTTCCCTGTCAAGAACAACTACCGGGATATTGGCATCATGAACCTTTTTAATATGCTCGTATGTATCATAACCGCAGAAAAAAATGATCCCATCTATAGACTGGTCAAGCATGGAATTCATCTGCCGCTCTTCTTCAATCACATCATAAAAAGTACAACCCATTATCATTGTGTAATTGCGCAATCTTGCAATTTCTTCAATCCCTCTCAGCACCTGCGCAAAAAATGGTTGTGATATGTCAGGCAAGAGCACGCCTATCGTTTTTGTGCTTTTTGTCCTAAGGCTCCTTGCAATTATATTTGGCCTGTAACCAAGCTCTTTTATTGCAGAATTGACTTTCTCTTTTGTTTTTTCAGAAACATATTTTGTCTTGTTTATTACATGGGACACTGTCGATATAGCTACACCAGCTTTTTTTGCAATATCTTTTATTGAGGTTTTTTTAAAGTTTTCCTGCATTTTAAAAGAGATTTTTAAATTACCTTCAGCTAAATAAAAATACTTATGTTAAAAAAATTCTTCTTAATAGTGATGATTTAAAAAACATTTTGATTTATAACAGAAAAACGTTTTTCTGTCAATACAAAAAATAAAAAAAATAGGAGAATATATTAAGGTTTCCAAAGTAAAGATATTTCAAACCAGCCAAATGCTCCCACCCCCAACTAATCGTAAAGGCGTACAGTTTGCCTCCAGCAGCTGCACAAAATTAAAGATTTTTAAAAAATATTAATGCTGATAAAAAGCAATCATTTCAATATAATACTGTTATGAATAAAAAAGATATAGTAAAAATACTTGAAGAAATCAGTATTTTTTATGAACTGAAAGGTGAGAATTTCTTCAAGATAAGAGCTTACCAGATGGCCGCCCGGGCACTTGATGTCTCAGATATTGAAATAACCCTGGGAAATACTACCCTTGAAGACCTTCAGGCTATAAAGGGCATTGGCTCAAGTATTGCAAAACAGATACTTGAACTGCTTGAGACAGGTAAACTTAAATTATATGAGGAACTGAAAAACAGCACTCCCCCGGGGCTTGTAGAAATGCTTAAAATACCAAAACTTGGCCCTAAAAAAATAAAATATCTTTATGACAGACTCGACATAAAAAGCATACCGGAACTTGAATATGCCTGCCTTGAAAATAAGTTATTGAAGCTTGAAAATTTCGGCCCTAAAACACAGGAAAATATCCTTAAAGGGATAGAATTTTTCAGCAGGCACAAAGACAGGTTTTTGTATGCAGATGTCTTAGATGAAGCAACACTAATTGAAGATAAGCTAAGAAATTTTAAAGCAATAAATCAGTGCAGTATTGCCGGAAGCCTGCGGAGAAAAAAAGAGGTAGTAAAAGATATAGATATAGTGGCAAGTTCACAAAGCCCCAATGAAGTTATGGATTTTTTTGTGTCAATTGAAGAAGTATCTGAAGTAATTGCCAGGGGAGATACAAAATCAAGTGTAAGGTTTGCCTCTGGCATAAATGCAGACCTGCGGGTTGTAAGTGATTTGCAGTATCCTTATGCACTGCATCATTTTACCGGCAGCAAGGAACATAATACTGCAATGCGTTTCATGGCAAAAAAATATGAAATGAAAATGAATGAATACGGGCTTTTTAAGGGCGAAGAAATCATCAGTTGCAAAAGTGAAAAAGATATATTTGCAGTATTTGGCATGGAATATATAGAACCCGAACTTCGTGAAAATACCGGAGAGATTGAAGCAGCCTTAAATAACAGGCTGCCTGCACTTATTAAAGAAGAAGACATAAAAGGCATTTTCCACTTTCATACAACCAGTTCAGACGGCACTATGAATCTTTCCAGGGTTGTTGAAGAATTGATGAAATGCAGTTTTTCATATTGCGGGGTAGCCGACCACTCAAGGACAGCTTTTTATGCCGGTGGAATAAAAGATGAAAACATCGCCGGCTATCTTGAGGAAATAGATAATCTCAACAGGCAGAATACAGGCTTTAAAGTTTTTAAAGGTATTGAATCTGATATCTTACCTGATGGAAGCCTTGATTATGATGAAGATATTCTTAAAAAATTTGATTTTATTATTATCGCAATACATTCAAACTTTAATATGAGCGAAAAACAGATGACCGGGAGAATAATAAGAGGGATGCAAAACAGGTACTCTACCATTCTTGCCCATCCTACCGGGCGCCTGCTTTTATCAAGGGACCCTTATAATGTCAATATAATAGAAATAATAGATGCCGCAGCTGCACTAAATGTAGCTCTGGAAATAAATGCAAGCCCGTTCAGGCTAGATCTTGACTGGCAGTATTGCAAATATGCAAAGGAAAAAAAAGTTAAAATGTTTATTAATCCTGACGCGCACAACATAGAGGGCCTTTATGATTATAAGTATGGGGTAAATGTCGCCAGGAAGGGCTGGCTTGAAAAAAGTGATATTGCAAATGCAATGGAAACGAACTTAATGGAGCAATATCTTTTGAAAAGATGTATGAAAAAGTAAAGTTAAAATAATACAATTAAAGTAATATATAAAAATAAACCATAGCGATAAAGATAAAATAATTAACATATATTTAACATCGCTGTAACACAATTGAAAAACTTTTAATTTAAAATAACTTTTAAAATAAAATATTTAGCTTAGACAAGGAGCAGAAAATGAAACTGATAATAGCAATGATACAACCGCATAAACTCCCCGATGTTAAAAAAGCTTTATTTGACGAAGAAGTATTTAAAATGACTATTTCTGATGTAATGGGTTGCGGCCAACAGAAAGGATATACTGAAACATACAGAGGAGTAATATCTGAAGTAAACCTTATAAAAAAAGTCCGGCTCGAAATTGCAGTAAACGAAGATTTTGTAGAAAGGACTATTAAGGCTATCAGGAAAGGCGCCTATACAGGCAAAATTGGAGATGGAAAAATATTTGTACTGGAGCTCCCGCGCTGTATAAGGATTAGGACAGGTGAGGAGGGTTCTGAGGCTATAGGTTAATTTCACAGATATAAAAAATAATCGAAGGCACAAGGTTAAGGAAACTGCCGGTAAAAGAATAAACAATAAATGTAAAAAAGCATATTTAAATTATATTAAGTATGCTTTTTTATTTTGGCTTACAAAATATCCTTTAAAAGTATTTCAATTTTTCGATTCCCAAGATTTACAAGAATTTAACATTTCCGTAACACTGATTTAATAATAATTTCCTATAATCCAATTTATTAAAATTTAAAATACAGCTGCATATTAAAAAATAATTAGCAGAACTCTAAAAAGCAGCAATTAACGAAAGGAGCATACCATGGCAGCAAGTACAGCAAAGCGCAACAGGACAATTTTTTTAATAATACTTTTTATTGCGCTGTTGACATTCATGATTGTGCCACGGCTCGGTTTTGCAGATGACTCACCTTCCGGGGATCCTTCAGGTGAATTAACCGGCAAAACATCTGATATTATTTCTTCGACACCAGGCATGCCAACCACTTCTGAACTATCGGACCAGGTCGGGAAGAACAGGACTGGAATAAACTATGTCTGGGTGCTTTTATGCGGGTTTCTGATATTTTTCTTCCAGGCCGGTTTTGCAATGGTAGAAACAGGATTTACCAGAGCCAAAAATGCCTTACACACAATGGCAATGAATTTTATTGTGTTTGTAATAGGTGCTATCGGTTTTTACTTTGTCGGTTTTGCATTTATGTTCGGTGGAATTGGAGGCGTGGCATCACTGGGCGGAAATGCAATACTTACCAGGGAAATAGCGGTAAACGGTTGGGGCCTGATAGGCTTGAAAGGTTTCATGCTAAGCGGTGCCTCCTATGATGTGGCAGTATTTACATTATTTTTCTTCCAGATGGTTTTTATGGACACCACATGCACCATTCCCACAGGTTCAATGGCTGAGCGCGTAAAGCTGAAAGCTGTAGTAATTTCTTCATTCTTTATTTCGATGCTGTATTATCCCATATACGGAAACTGGGTATGGGGTGGCGGATGGCTATCCCAGCTTGGTTTAAAGCTCGGGCTTGGCCACGGAGTGCTTGATTTTGCCGGTTCGGGAGTAGTCCATGCAATGGGAGGAATGATAGCACTGACTGGCGCAATTGTCCTTGGCCCCAGGATAGGCAAATTTAAAAAAGACGGAAAACCGGTCGCTATCCCCGGCCATCATATACCAATGGCAATGATAGGAACAATAATACTATTCTTTGGCTGGTTTGCATTTAATGCAGGGAGCACTTTATCCGGAACAGACCTGAGGATAGGTGTTGTAGTTACAAATACGGTACTGGCAGGAGCCTTTGGTTCTTTCTCAGCAATGCTTTATACCTGGCTGAGATACAAAAAACCTGATCCTACAATGGTTGCCAACGGCGGGCTTGCTGGCCTTGTTGCAATTACCGCAGGATGCGCTTTTGTAAACAGCATTTCTGCTATGATAATAGGGCTTATAGCCGGGGTTCTTGTATGTATTGCTGTATGGGTAGTTGAAAATAAATTCAGGATTGATGACCCGGTGGGAGCAGTTTCTGTTCATGGAGTCAATGGCATATGGGGCATAATAGCACTCGGGCTTTTTGCAGACGGTTCTTATGGCGATGGCCTGAACGGTGTAAAAGGCGCAGTCAGGGGACTTTTTTATGGAGGGACAGGACAGTTTTACGCTCAGCTTATAAATGTAGCTGTAATAATCATATACGGGGTATTATTCTCATGGGCTTTCTGGAAGATACTCGATAAGATAATGAAAATAAGGGTAAAACCTGAGGATGAAATGGAAGGTTTGGACCTTCCGGAAATGGGTTTGCTTGCATATCCGGATTTTGTCCTTTCACCCCCGAATGAATCACCGCTTAATGGGATAAATAACTTTAATGAATTAGAAACAGAAGGAGATTTAAAAAAAGATAAAATATAATGTCTGGCTTTAAGCCTAAGCCAGCAGGTTTTTATATAAACCAATATAAAAATTCAATACCCGGCATTTTGCTGAAATATAAATATCCAGTTATGCCGGGTATTTTTAGAACTGGAAATATTTGCATGCTATAATACCATTCAAATATTTTATTTTTTTAATATTTTAGGGGAGCGGTAAATGAAAAATATTAACACAGGAATTTATGAGCCGGCAATAAAAAATATAGGGATAATCCTTAAAATACTTGAGGAGGAATACCCCTCTTCTACCCATACATCACTTTATTTTGAAAATCCTTTCCAGTTGCTTGTAGCAACAATATTATCTGCGCAGAGCACTGACAAACTTGTAAACATAGTCACGCCCGGGTTGTTTTTAAAATATAAAAAACCGCAGGATTTTGTAAATGTGGATATCCTTGAACTTGAAGATGACATACGTTCAACCGGTTTTTTCCACAATAAAGCAAAAAACATTAAGGCCTGCGCTCAAGACATAGTGGACAGGTTCGGAGGTAAAGTCCCAGATAATATTGATGAGCTTGTAACTCTACCGGGTGTTGGACGAA
>CAZGTW010000019.1:0-20204 GCA_964528815.1 uncultured Actinomycetota bacterium
CAAAATGCTATTTGAGCATTTTTTTACGCGCTTCTACATATTCCTCTATTTCTTTCATTGAGCCTGAGAACTCTTCTCTTGTATATACGAATGCAGGATGATTTATAAAATCATCTATTGCAATCCCGTCCTGGTCATAAGCTTCCTTAAAATAAGGTATCTTTAACAGTTTTTCAAGAATATCTGCCGGCACAGGATCTCTCATCTGGCTGTAAATTTCCTTGCACTCGCATATCCTCATAAAATCATCTATTATTTCAGGATTTAATGTATATACCATATTGCCTCCTGCGACTTTTTCAATATGGTAGAGATTACCTTCACCAGGACCCGGCCTTGCAGAACATAAAAGCAGTTTGCTCTTATAGCCATTTGCAGGGTCGGTCAATAATTCATGGGCCTTTTTTGCAATTGCAATGCCTGCCCACCTGGCAAGTTCATCAGTAAGTTCAATGCCTGCTGCTTTTGCACTTTCTGCAAACTGGGGCCTTCCCTCAAAGCGCCCTATCATAATAGTTATCACTGAGCGCCATTGTTTAAAATCAACGCCCCAGAAGCTTCCTGTCTCATAGCCACGCTTTACTGCTTTCGCAACCTGTATTGCACCGGGAACATTAAATACAAGTGTTGAGTTTGTCGGAATCCCAAGTGATGTCAGTATCTGCAGAAGATAAATGCCCTCTTTTGAGCCCGGGCATTTTATCATTATATTTGCCGCTATTTTTTTAAGTTCAAGAGCCTGCAGAAGCATCTGCTTTACATCAGTAACCAGCCTTGGATCGACCTGTGCAGAAACATATCCCCTCTTATAATTGGATTTTTCAAAAAGAGGCATGTAGAGCTGTGTACCTTTAGCAGTTATTGCCTTGTAGGTTTCCCAGGCCAGCTCATAACTGGATTTTGCAGGATAGTCCCTTATTATTTTATCAATTAAATCATTGACATCTTCAGGGACAAGTTCAAGAACTCTTCGTGTTAGCCTTGGATTTGTAGTTACCCCGCAAAAAAGGGTGTCTGCAGGATTTTCATAATCAAAAAGGATTTTTAACTGTTTTTCAAGGCTTACTTTTTTATCCTGGGGTGCCTTTTGGAGCATTGTTTTTGCCCAGGCTCCAAAAATCAGCGGGGATGAATCCCACCATATTTCGAAATCTTTCCCGCTTTCAGCAAGCCTTTGCATTGCTGACTTTTCATAATTTGCCATAATATTTCCCTCCAGTTTTATTATTTTCCAAGAACTTGCCTGACCGCTTTTACAATATCGGCCTTATGTGGTATAGATGCCTGCTCCAGTGTCGAATTATATGGAATAGGGGTATTGAGGCCTGCAACTATTTTTACAGGGGCATCAAGCCAGTCAAAAGCCTTAGCTGTGACTTTGGCGCTTATGTCAGATGCCACGCTGCCTCTCTCACAAGCTTCAGTAACTATTACAAGATTGCCCGTCTTTTTAACTGATTTTAAAAGTGTTTCTTCATCCAGTGGTACTAAGGTCCTGGGGTCTATTATTTCACAACTGATACCTTCATTTTCCAGCTCTTTTGCGGCTTCAAGTGATTTAAAAACCATATTTGAGTAAGCAAATATTGTTATGTCGCTTCCTTCCCTTTTTATATCAGCGACACCAAACGGTATTGTATATTCTTCTTCAGGAACCGGGCCCTTGTTAAGGTATATCATCTTATGCTCTATAAAAATCACTACATTGTCATCTCTTATTGATGTTTTTAAAAGGCCCTTTACATCATAAGGAGTTGACGGCATAACCACTTTAAGGCCCGGTACATGATAAAACCATGCCTCAAGGCTCTGGGAATGCTGGGCCGCTACTCCCCGGCCTGCCCCTCCCTGGGTCCTTATTACAAGCGGGCACCTCAAGTTGTCGCCGGTCATATACCTTATTTTTGCCGCCTGGTTTACTATCTGGTCCATCGCCAGAGTTGTAAAATCAATAAACATTAGCTCTGATACCGGCCTGTATCCAGTTACTGCAGCGCCTATGCCGGCTCCTATTATTGTTGCTTCAGAAATCGGGGTGTTTATTACCCGCTCCGGCCCATACATGTCAAGCAACCCTTTGTATGCCCTGAATGCACCGCCATACTTTCCGATATCTTCTCCAATCAGGAAGACTTTAGGGTCACTGTTCATTTCTTCTATTATGGCTTCCCTTATAGCTTCCCTGTATTCGATTTCACGCATAAAAATCCTCTCCTGGTAAAACTCTTAAGTTGTATTAAATAATTTAAAAATTTAAAAAAATAAGCAAATTCTGCTGTCTATATCGACTTTACTTCCTCAAGGAACTGCTCCAGTGAAGGTTCCGGGCTTTCTTCTGCAAATTTAACAGATTGCTCAACCAAACTTGAAACTTCTTTTTCATACTGGTCTATCTCCTGCTGGCTCATGACCTTTTCTGCAATGAGTTTTGCCTTATAATTAATAACAGGGTCCTTTTCCTTTTTATAGTAGTCAGCTTCAGATTTATCCCTGTATTCAGCAGGATCATTGGGATGGTGCCCGCCGAATCTGTATGTCTTTGCCTCAATAAGTGATGGCCCTTTGCCGCTTCTTGCTCTCTCAACTGCTTTTGCGACTATATTGTAGACAGCCTCAGGGTCCCCGCCGTCAACTATTACGCCGGGTATGTCATACGCAGCAGACCTGTTTGCAACATCTTTACACGCAATTGCATCTTCTGAACACATTGATATAGCATACATATTATTTTCACAGAGATATATTACAGGGAGTGAAAATATTGCTGACATATTCAATGCTTCATGAAAAACGCCGTTATTAGTTGCTCCGTCGGAAAAGAAACAAATTACAACTCTCTGCTTTCCTTCCATTTTGCAGGAAAAACCTGCGCCCACAGATATGGGGATTCCTCCACCTACAATTCCATTGGCGCCAAGCATCCCAAGCTCAGTGTCTGCTATGTGCATTGAGCCGCCTCTGCCCTTACAGTATCCTGTGGCCTTCCCCAGAAGTTCTGCCATCATACGGTTAAGGTCCGCACCTTTTGCAATACTGTGTCCATGCCCCCGGTGGGTTGAAATAATATAATCTGATTTGTTAATTGCCGCACATGCTCCTGCAGCAATTGCTTCCTCTCCAACATATGGATGGAGATACCCCCAGATTTTTGCAACCTGGTACAGCTGTATGGTTTTTTCTTCAAACCGCCTGATTTTAATGATGGTTTTTAAAAGTTCTTTTTTTTGCTCTTTTGTTAAATCTGCCATAAAACTCCTTTCGAATCAGAGCATGTATATAAAAAGGCCGCCCTGTTTAAAAAATTCAAATAACCGGACAAAAAAGAATTATATGCAATTTTTAGCAGTATTGCAATAAATTTAAATATCGAAGATTAATTTAAAAAAACAATATCATAAAATACAGGAAAAAGAATTTGAAACATGCAAAAAACCATATCTTACAGTGCCTGTTTTTTGTTTCCGATCTTAAGTATTTTTTCTGCAGCAGTATCATCAGTAATTAGGATATTTATGATATTGCCCCTTAAGGCACCTGCTATGGCCTCAGCTTTGTGACGTCCCCCTGCAATGCCTATGCGGTAGGGGACTTTTTTAAGTGTCGAAAAAGGCATGGAAACTACCCTGTCATTTAAGCTTGTCTGGCATATATCACCATCGATGTTGAAAAAGTATGAAAATACGTCCCCGACTGCCTCTTTTGCCTTCAGTTCTTCAAATTCCTCACTGCTTATCTGACCTGTAGAAATAAAGGATGAGAACACTTTCGGGAAAATTGAACCTATGCCTGTAATAAGAATAGAAATCCTGTCAAAATATTCAAAAGTGCTTCTAATGGATTTTTCATTAAGGAGCATATCATGAAGTTCTTTTGAATCAAGTATTGCCGGAGCATAAAGCAGATGCGGTTCAACACCGAATTTCTTTGCAAGCCTGCCAGTAATATCATGGCAGTTAAGGTCAACAGATATCTGGTGGCTCCCTCCCGTTACCTGCACCACTTCAACATTTTTGTTTATCCTGGATGGCAGGTGGTTTACCAGTTCGTTTACCGTGGTTCCCCAGGAAACGCCAATAATGTCATTATCTTTTATAACTTCAAGAAGAAATTCAGAGCCTGCTGACCCCAATTTAGTTTTTAGCTCGGTATCCGAGAGCCCTGAATTTTCTATTACAATTGCCCTTTTTAAGCCAAACTTCTTTTCAAGTTCTTCTTCCAGTTTTGATACGCTTGTAGAAGGATCTATTATTGTTATCTGGACTATTCCCGAGTCTATTGCCTTCTTTAAAATCCTGTTAACCTGGTACTTTGACACTTTGAGCTTTTTTGCTATGTCTTCCTGGGTCAGGCTGTCCTTATAATAAAGATTTGCAACTTTTACCATTAATTTAATGTTATATCCCATTTTATTTTTATGTTATTTTTTTTATTAAAATGTGATCTTACAGTTTTTTATCTTATTTTTATCAGCTTTCAAGCTGTTCTATTTTTTTAACTTTAGCAGCAGTCCCACCGGTCCTTTCAATGGAGAGCCAGACTTTTAGTATCTCTTCTGCAAGGCTCTTGCCTATTATAAGCGAACCCATGCAGAGAACCTGGCAATCATTTGAAAGAATGGACCTCTGTGCCGAATATAAATCATGGCACACAGCAGCTCTTATTCCCTTGAATTTATTTGCACATATTGCCATGCCGATTCCGGTGCCGCAAACAAGTATGCCCCTGTCATAACTGCCGTTTTGCACCTGAGGTATTAGCTGTTTTACAAGGTCAGGGTAATCACTCGGGTCTTTTGTAAAAACTCCGAAGTCTTTGTACTCTATCCCTTTTTTTTCCATAACTGCCATAAGAGCATTTTTAAGCTCAAGTGCATTCTCGTCACAGCCAATTGCAATTTTCATCTTTTCCTCCGCAAATAATAAGATTTTTAATTCGACTTTACTTTATCAATATAATTATCCCGCCGTCAGCTATCTTAAAAATTCTTCTATTGAAGCTGCTATCCCGGCCGGCGAAAGTCCGTAATACTCAATCATCTCGCCATAATCACCGACTGTGGCAAACAAGTCATTTATGCCTATCATTTTCATTTTTACAGGATTTTCCTTAATCAGCACATCTGCAACAGCGGTGCCCAGCCCGTTTACAATGCTGTGCTCCTCTACTGTTGCAACTTTTTTTGTCTTTGAACTGGAAGCAAGTATAAGCTCCCTGTCCACAGGCTTAATAGTCGACATATTTATCACTTCAGCGCTTATGCCCTTGTTTTCCAGAATAGAAGATGCTTCAAGTGCATTTGCCACCATTGTTGAGCATGCAATAAGAGTAATATCAGTGCCTTCGCGAAGAATCTCGCCTCTGCCGACTTTGAGCCTGAAATCATCGCCATGTATTTTTTTTGTTTTTGTCCGGTGTATCCTTATATATACCGGGCCGTCAATTTCTGCTGCTGCAAAAGCAGCCTGGTAATACTCCGGTCCGTCACATGGAGATAAAATAGTCATATTCGGCAGTGACCGCATTACTGAAACATCTTCAAGCACCGTATGTGTCGGCCCAAGTGCGCTGACCGAAAACCCGCAGTTATTGCCCATGATTTTTACGCTCAGTTTGGGTTTGCATAAATCGTCTCTTATCTGTTCAAAGCACCTTAATGTTACAAAGGGGACATATGCAGCAATAAACGGGATTTTGCCGCAGGTTGCAAAACCGGCAGCTTCACCCATAGCATTCTGCTCGGCAATGCCGAATTCAAAATGCCTTTCAGGATACCGTTTGTTAAATTCAGCGCCGCTTGCCCCAAGTGAAGAGTCGCATGAAACATATATTACATTGCTGTTTTTGGCACCAAGCTCAACAAGCGCATCAGAAAACCTCTTTCTTGGGTCTTCAATTACTGCCTGCTGCAAATTAATTGCCGCGGCACCGGCTTTTTTATTATCAATATTATTTTGCAACTTTATCAAGCTCCTTTCCCATTTGGCCCTCAACAAGGTTTATTGCATTGTCAATTTCGCTGGCCTCGCAATGCCAGTGGTGAAACTGGAAATTATCTTCGCCAAATGGCAGGCCCTTGCACTTTATTGTATCAGCGACAATGCATGAAGGTTTGCCCCTGGTAAATGGCACCGATGCAAGCGCCTGGTAAATCCGGTTAAAATCATGCCCGTCTACCGTCTGTACCGCCCAGCCAAAAGCTTTGAATTTTTCTTCAAGCGGTGAGCTGTCCATTATCTCGCTGGTTCTTCCGTTTACCTGCAGGCCGTTTCTGTCTATTATTACAGTGAGATTATCTGTTTTATGGTGCGCTGCAGCCATTGCTGCTTCCCATACGCTGCCTTCTGCGCTTTCTCCGTCACCGAGTATGACAAATACCCTGTAATCTTTTTTATCCAGCCTTGCCGCAAGTGCAATTGCATTGGCAACAGGAAGGCCATGGCCAAGCGAACCGGTTGAAAACTCTATTCCCGGAAGCCTTTTTTCTTCGGGGTGCATTGCAACAGGAGTATCAAAAGTATTGTAAGTGTAAAGTATTTCTTCCTTAAAATATCCCTGGTCGGCAAGTACGGCATACAGAGCAAGGCATTTATGGCCGGCTGAAAGAATAAACCTGTCCCTGTCTGCCCATTTCGGATTTTTCGGGTCATGCCTCAGTATTTTGTTATAAATAACAGTTAAAATATCCAGGCTCGAAAAAGCGCCTCCTATGTGGCCTTCCCCCTGCCTCATCATCTTCAGGATATTTTTCCTGCACCGGTATGAACTTTCAATAAGCTCGCTTATGTCTTTTCCGGATAGTTGTTGCATTTTTAAATAATCCTCTCTAAAATTCCGGGCATATTATGCCTTTTTACAATTTCATTTTATAACAGTATTTGAACTGCAAAGTATTGCACCGCCAGACTGCTGCCAGGTCCAGATTTTATATGGCGCCCGCCAGTTTAAAATGCAATTAAATGCAAATAAATATGGATATAGATTATATGCAATTAATTGCATAATTGCAAAAAAGTAATTCAATTTTTCAGCTTTTTCTTAAAATAAAAAATATGGTAATATCATAACTTCGGGATTGTAAAAGATAATTAAAGAACTTTAAAAAATGTCCAGATACAGAAGAAAACAAAAGAATAAACTCAAAAAAAGCATCCCCTTGGGGATAAAAATATTAATTACAGTATTTATAGCTTTTACTGTCTTTGGCATAATAACCGGGGCAACAATAGGCGGGGTCACATTTACAGCATCAGCTGCCGTGGCTTCGTTTATAAATGATCTTCCTGATATTGAAGAATATGCCCCCACACAGGGCGCTCTGACCTCAAGAATATATGCTGTAGATGGGACGCTAATAGCTACCTTCCATGGTGAGGAAAACAGGGAGCTTGTATCGCTGGAAGATATGCCGAAAAACCTCATAAATGCAGTAATATCCATAGAAGATGAAAGATTCTACAAGCATACAGGGGTTGACCTTGAAGGTATTGCAAGGGCATTTTTAATTAATATGCAGTCAGGGGAAATAGTCGAAGGTGCAAGCACAATAACCCAGCAGGTAATTACAAGCATATATATACCCCAGGGGAAGACAATTGTTACTTACGACAGGAAAATAAAGGAAGCTGCCCTTGCTTACCAGCTTGAGAAAGTATATACAAAAGATGAAATACTTGAAATGTACCTTAACACTATTTACCTTGGTGAGGGCGCATACGGCGTACAGGCTGCTGCAAAGGTATATTTTAATAAAGATGTTGAATACCTGAGCCTTTCAGAATGTGCAACAATAGCAGGAATAATCCAATCCCCGGGCTATCTTTCACCCTATATTGATAAGAAAGCTTCACTTGAGAGAAGGAACGTTGTTCTTGGTAAGATGCTTGAGCTGGGTTACATCAGCCAGAAAGATTATGAAAATGCTGTTAATTCGACAATAAACCCTCAGAGGCCTTTCCAGGAAACCGAAAAAGGTTTTGCTCCTTATTTTGTAGAGTATGTCAAGCAGATACTTATAGAAAAATACGGAGTCAATAAAGTTTTTACCGGTGGTTTTAATATTTATACAACTCTTGACCCGTCTATGCAGGTTGCGGCAGAGGACTCAATAAACCAGATACTTTTTGACCCTGAGGACCCTTCAGCAGCGCTGGTGGCTATGGACCCTAAAACAGGTTATATAAAAGCAATGGTCGGGGGCAAAGATTTCGGGGATATGAAGTTTAACCTTGCCACACAGGCAAAAAGGCAGCCGGGCTCCACATTTAAGGTATTTGCTTTGATAGCTGCCCTGGAACAGGGCATCAGCCCTTACATGACCTTTAATCCCAATGGCACCCTTATTTATGATATTGTCGGAAGCGAGCCATGGGAGATCTCCAATTATGAAGGAACATCCTATGAGACCAGTGAAATGACACTTCTTGATGCAACAGTGGGCTCTGTAAATGATGTATATGCACAGTTGATAATGAAAATAGGCGGTTATATAGTTTCAAAAGTCGCCAACGACATGGGTATAGAGACCCCGCTTGAAGGCTTTCCGGCAATAGGCCTCGGCGGCCTTACCACAGGCGTATCCCCTCTTGAAGTATGTAATTCATTTGCAACAATCGCAAATTACGGGGCAAAGCACGAGCCTGTTGCAATACTTAAGGTAACGGACAAGGATGGAAAGACAATAGAGGAATTCAAGCCTGATAGCAAGCAGGTCATATCTGCAATCAATGCTTACAGGGCAATCGAGATAATGCAGCAGGTTATGCAGAGGGGCACAGGCACAAGGGCAAAATTGGCAAACAGGCCGTGTGCAGGCAAAACCGGCACCACACAGGAAGCTGAAAATGCATGGTTTACCGGCTTTACTCCAAATCTTGCCGCATGTGTCTGGATGGGTTATCCCGAAGTAAATAAAAAAATGGGTGTAATACATGATATGAGGGTACAGGGTGGCGCACACCCTGCCATGATTTGGAAACTTTTCATGGAAAGAGCAACAACAAATATGCCGATTGAAGATTTTGTCAAACCGGAAGATACAAAAATATCAGTACAGATAACAGTAAACCCTGAGACCGGCGAAGTCATGGTGCCAAACAGGTTTACTCTCCCCGAAATGATAACAATGTCTGATTACAGGTATGGCTCAGAACCAAGGACACAGGCTCCGATTATGCCTGAAAATATCCCTCTTCTTCCGAATGTGACACTTATGCCGATGGCTGATGCAAATAATGTACTGTTCCAGGCCGGCTATACGCATGTAGAATTTATTAGAGAACCTTATGCTGAAGTTCCCCCGGGTTATACCCACAGAATGGACCCGATGTTTGACACTCCTGTCGAGAGAATAAGAAAGATTAAAGTCTGGTACAATCCGTAATATTGACTTTAGTACCCCCGTTTTTTTGGCCTGATATAAAGGAAATATACAAAAAGGAAAATAGCTGCAGCTCCGATAACTGATGCCCCGATTACAATGCCAAGAAGATATGGCGGGAAAGATTCCTGGACTCTTATGTCAAATTCAACACTGGCGCCTGTTAAATCATCAATGACTACAGGTACAGAGACCCTGTACTGTCCGCCCCTTATTTTATCTGCCAGTTCAAAATCAAGAGAGACTTGAGATTCTGTTTTTGATTTTAAAGCAGGGCTGCTGCTAATTTTGACAGATTTTATGATTTTATTGTCAAGCAGGTCTTTGTCAAAAGAAGCCATATCGACTGAGAGCATTACCAGATTTTCACTTTGTGAATTTATGGTAAATCCGCCTGCAGCTGTTTTACTGTCTTTGTCAAATTCCACCGCCTGCCCTGTCTGTTTTACCTGGAACTCTTTGCTGAATTCTGCTTCTGCGCTTACCGGCATATCTGATACACCGGGATTATATACTGCTTCTACACTGACAACATATTTGCCCAACAGGTCAAGGCCTGATATTAATGCTGAATATGTCCCGTCATTTGAGCTGCTGTCATTATTTGCAGCATTGCCGTCATCATAAAGTATTCCTTCTTTAGCCGAGCCGTCAGGAGCCTTGAGCACATACTTGAATATGCCCTTGCTTAAGTCTTCAAAAGATGCAGTTAATGATGCAGGTTCTCCTGTAAAGAGGTTATTTTTAATTTCGATATCAAGCGGAGGGACAGTCTTAATTTCAAATTCCACTTTTTTGCCGGTAAACGCAGGAATCGTCATTTCAGCAGCATCCCTTATAAAAAACTCAAGGTAGTATTTTCCTTCTTTTGCAGTATTTAAAAATGATGCGCTGTAAATGCCGTCACCGGCTTTTTTATCAGAAGCAGAACCATTGTCAAGCAATACCATATCTTTTGCTTCAACATTATCCGGGCCCGTAGCATTAAAAGTCAGCTTATAATTATTGATATCAAAAGCTCCATTATATGAAGGTTCCTTTTCCATACTGACTTCTACGGTCAATGGTTTGCCGGTAATATAGAAATTGCCGGCAGGCTCCATATAGGTGATTTTTACAGGAAGTTCTATCATTTCAACTGTTATGTTCCTGCTTGCTGAAGAGCCGGTGGGTTCATTATTTATATTAAAGCTGATTTTATAAAAGCCTTTTTTTCCGGTTTCCGAAAAAATCCCGCTGAATATCCCGTCCTGTGATTTTACATCAGGTTCTTTTCCGTTATCTGCCAGTGAAATACCTTCTGTTTCTGTACCATCAGGTCCTTTAACTGCTGCCGAAACCCTGAAATCATTTATGCTGTCCTGGTAGCCTGATTCAATCAAACCGGATAAGTCAGTTTGTAATAAAATGGGAGCACCCCAAAGATACAATGGGTAAGCCGGCTGCAAAATACCGGAGAAAACCATTTCATAAACAAATACTGCATCTCCTGATATACTGTATTTCCAGTTTCCCTCATCAGGGGATTTGACTTTTACTATCCTGAAAACCCCTTCATCTATTATTGAATCATAATCGGGTTTTTCACCGGAGGGAGAATTAAGCTCCACTTTTGGGATTGAGCTAAGATTGTTCTCAAGGCTTATAGCCACCATTTCCTTAACATACTTGCCTATTTCTATTTCACCTGATAATACGGGGTCTTCTGTAGTTTTAATTATTTTTATGAAACGGCTGGTTATGCTTTTTAATATTTCTATAAAAGAAAAACTCAGGTCTCTTGCTTCTTCTGCCTTATAGCACACACCCCGGGTTATTGAAGCTATCTCGTCGAGTATGCTTATATCTGCTTCATTTGTAAAAGCAATAGGATAAATTACGATGCCGTCACTCCTGTACTTATAACACAACTCTTTTAAATCTGCTTTATATTGGTCAAGGTATGGCAGATTCTCTGTTGTTGAATCCTTGTATTCGTTTTCTGCAGTCTGGTTTACTGTTGAATTATTACTTTCAGCAGATTCATCTGTAGTGTCCGGCGCTGCCCTGCCGGAATCGTCTTCTTCTTCCCTGATTGTCTTGTCTCTTTTTGGTTTACCTGCCTCCTCTTCTTCTGAAGGTATATCTGCCAGGGTAAGAGAACCGTCTGTTAAAAATATAACTACTGTCTTGTTTTTCTCTTTCCTGGATTCAAGAATACTTCTTATATCAGTTAAAGCACCTTTCATGTCAGTAAGGTCCTGATTACTCTGTATCTGGCCGATAGCTGAACTGATTGCTTTTTCGTTTCCCTGTATTTCAGTAAGCGGTAAATAAATGTTTGTCTTTTCACCAAAACCTGCAACCATCACTCTGTTTCCCGGGTTCAGGGTCTCAGAAAGAAATGTAAAAAGCTTTGCAGCATCTTTTCTTGCGCCCGCCGGGTCATTTCGCTTCATGCTTCCGGATTCGTCAATAATGAGGATATAGTCATATTTTACTGAAAGTGCCGCCTCTGCAAAATAATGGTGAGGCAAACCGCCTCCCTCTGAGCCGTCGTCGTATAAATTTTGTGCAGAAGGCGCAGATGCAAAGATCATTTGCGGTAAAAAAATCATTGAAACCATAAATGCTATAAATGCCGGAAAAAAATAATGTGATTTTTTGTTTTTACCAAAGATTTTTCTGCAATAGTGTTTTACCGGTGACATATTTTTACCCCGCTTTGATTCGAACAAGTTTTAAATTAGAAATACTTTATTGGAATATCGCATGGAGCTTCAAGCAGCCGCTTGAATTCTTCATTTAAGCGAAGCAGGCTGACTGAAGCACCTTCCATATCAAGGGAAGTGCAAAAATTATTTACATAAGTCCTGAAAATTTTAATCCTTTTATTTTTCAGTATATCAATTGTTATCCCCGCTGCAATGTAAAGCTCGCTTACAGGGGTCCCGCCAAGGCCGTTTACCATTAATGCGACTTCATCGCCGCACATAAACGGAAGGTCCTCGATTACCGTATCTGTTATAATCTTAATAATGCTGTCAGCTTGCACGAATTTTTGCCTCTGCCTCCCGGGCTCGCCGTGAAGTCCGACTCCAATCTCTATCTCATCTTCACCGAGGTCAAATGTCGGGGAACCTTTAGCAGGAGTTGTACAGGATTTTAATGCAAAACCCATTGTCCTGACATTGTCATTTACATCCATTGCAAGCTTCTTAAGGCTTTGCAGATTTACACCTTCCTCCTCTGATTTTGCCCCGACCAGCTTATATACAAACATGGCTCCTGCTACTCCGCGCCTGCCTGCTGTATATGTGCTGTCTTTGACTGCAACATCATCATTTATAATTACGGTATCAACTGCGGGTCCGCCTTCAAATTCAAGCATTTCGCTTGCCATTTCAAAATTAGCCCTGTCTCCAGTGTAATTCTTAACCAGGAAAAGCACACCCCTGCCCCTGTCCACAAGTTTTGCCGCATCAACTATTGCATCAAGTGTCGGTGCAGCAAATACCGGTCCTGCACAGGCTGCATCAAGTACGCCCTTTCCAACATAAAAAGCCTGGTCGGGCTCGTGGCCGCTTCCAGAACCTGAAACTATTGCGACTTTGTTTAAATAAGGATCCTTACGGTACACTATCCTTTTATCATGGATGACCCCGATTTTTTCAGGGCTTGAAAGCTCCAGCCCTCTTAGCATATCGCTTACATAACTTTCCGGTGTGTTGATTATTTTTTTCACTGGTACCTCCTGGACTCTTCAAGAGCTGCTTCAAATATAATGACAATAATAAGTGAGCCCGGATCCCTGTTGCCTTTGCTTCTTTCGCCCACATATGAGGCCCTGCCTTTTTTTGCAATCATTTCTATTGTCCTGTCAGAGCCTGCCTGTGCGGCAGCAAACGCTGCCCTCAGAAACAAATCAGGAGCCAGTGGCGCACCGCCTGTATTTACCTGTTTTTCAAGCAGTGCCTTCATTGTAGCAACAGCAGGTTCAAGTGCATCAACAAGGGTTTTGTCCCCGACCCGGGTATTGCCTCCCCTTCTTTTTATTACAGATAATGCACTTTCAAGAGCTTTTACCCAGTCCTCAAGCGATGGGTCCTTTATGTCTCCTATGCTTTTCCCGGTTTCAATAAACCCGGTTCCAAGCATTGCCCCTGAAGTGCCTCCGATTGTATATGCAAGTGTAAAACCAGTTTTTTTCAACATGTCGCCTATCTCAAGCTGGCTTATCTCTCCCATGGAGGCAAGCACCGCTTCAAATCCCCGCCTTACTCCTGAGCCGCAATCTGCGTCACCCATGGAATCAAGTTCGGTCAGTGTTTTTTCAGCATCGATCAGTTTTTTGGCAATTGCCTCAATTACCCCTGCCAGAATTGTTTTTTGTGCCGCCATCAGTATCCTTTTTTGTATTTAAGAGATTTTAAAAATTATTGTATAAATTTTAATTTTTATTTAAGGTAAAATCAATTTATAATTCATAAAGATAAAAAGGCAAAATAAAAACTGGATATTTCAGCTAAATAAGATATAGCATATAAGTAAAAAATATAATTACATTGGAAAAACAGGACAGGTTCATATGGTAAGAGTACGTTTTGCCCCCAGCCCTACGGGTTATCTTCATATCGGCAGCGCAAGGACAGCGTTTTTTAACTGGCTCTTTGCCAAAAACCGGAACGGAAAGTTCATTTTACGCATAGAAGATACAGATGTTGCAAGACACATGGAGGAAACAATAGAAATGATACTTGACAGCCTTAAATGGATGGGAATAACCTGGGATGAAGGACCGGATACAGGGGGTGGCTTTGCACCTTACAGGCAGTCCCAGCGGACATCTATTTATCTGGAAGCTGCAGAAAAACTCATAAAATCCGGCAATGCTTACAGGTGTTTCTGCAGCCCTGAGACACTGGAGAAAAAAAGAACCGATGCTGCAGGCAGAAATGAATATTTTAAATATGACAGGCATTGCCTTGGCCTTTCAGATAAAGAAGTTAACAGAAATATCGGGGCCAAAGTTCCTTATGCTGTAAGGTTGTCTGTTCCTGATAATATCGATATTGTATTTAATGATACTGTATATGGTGAAATAAAAGTCAGCACCCGGGCAATAGATGATTTTATAATAATCCGTTCAAATGGGCTCCCGGTGTATAATTTTTCTGCTGCTGTAGATGACATAATGATGGAGATTACCCATGTAATCAGGGGCGAGGACCATCTTTCAAACACACCCAAACAGATACTTGTCTATAAGGCCCTGGGTAAAGAACTTCCTGTATTTACGCACCTGCCGATGATTCTTGGGTCTGACGGGCAGAAACTCAGTAAAAGGCATGGTTCAATTTCCATAGAATCCTACAGGGATGAAGGAATTTTGCCTGAAGCTATCCAGAATTACCTTGCTCTTCTGGGTTGGGCCTATGATGAAAAAACAACTATTTTTGGCCTTGAGGAGCTTATAGACAAATTCAGTCTTGAAGCAATAAATAAAAAGCCTGCGCAGTTTGATTATGAGAAGCTTCTCTGGATGAATGGAAATTATATAAGAAACACAGATGATAAGACAATCGCCATGATGCTTGCCAAAAGATTTATGGAAAGTGATGAAAAAGTAAAAGCCCTTGGAACATCAGGTTTAAAGCTCACTATAAGTGAGCCGGATATCAGTAAAATGTTTTCACTTTTTTTAAAAATAACACCGTTTATAAAGGAGAGGCTCAAGACATTAAATGATGCAGACATCCTGACTGCTTCTTTTTTTAATGAAATAATTTATACGGATGAACTTACAGATTATTTCGCCGGCAAAAAAAATGAGGCCCTGGGGATATTAACAGATGCAGCCATGCTGCTTGAAGAAACCGGTGATTTTAATGCAGCAGAAATCGAGGCTGTGCTTCGTAAAATACCTGAAAAATACAATGTCAATTTCCGCAGGGTTGCTGAAGTTATAAGGATTGCCGTATGGGGCTCAAAGGTCAGCCCTCCCCTTTTTGGAGCCATAGAAGTCATGGGCAGGCAAATAACTGTCGGCAGGATAAATAAATATATAGAGGTATTAAAATCAAGCCCTGTAAATTAAAATCCGGTCCAAATATTATATATACCCCGCTATCAAAAGAGGATATATATTGCCACATGCCATATTAGAATAGTAGTTTACAAACTAAACTGCATTTCTTCAGGTTTCAGGTCCCTCTTTTCTTCAACAACCCGCCTGGTAAAATATGCAACAACCATTTCCTCATTAGTGGGGATAACATATATTTTGGCTTTAGAGTCAAATGCATAATCGGACGAGATAAGGCCCTGAGAACCGCCGACTTCCTTGTTTCTGGCTGAGTCGAGTTTAATACCCATGAATTCAAGGTTTTCCAGCATTCTCTCTCTCATATACGGATTTTTCTCACCGATTCCGCCGCTAAGCACAACGCAGTCAATTCCGCCCATTATTGCGCCAAAAGAGCCGATATATTTCCTTATTCCGTCAATATATTGCTCCACTGCCATTTTTGCACGCTTATTTCCATCATCTGCTGCAGCAAGTATTTCCCTGAAATCTTCTGTTCCTATGCCTGCAATTCCTTTAAGACCGGCATTACTTGAAATCTCATCCTGAGCCTTATCGATTGAGAGGCCGAGCTCCTTCATTGCAAACAGTAGCCCGGTTCCGTCAATATCGCCGACTCTTGTACCCTGCAGTAAACCGGAATTGGGAGAAAAGCTCATGCTTGTATCGATGGACCTGCCATTTTTAACTGCGCATAATGAACTGGAGCCCCCAAGATGTATAGTGATGAGCCTGATATCGCTTGCACCCATCAGCTTAAAGGCCATTGCTGCAAGGTATCTGTGTGAAGAACCATGAAAACCGAACTTCTTTATACCGAGTTTTTCATACCAGTCCCATGGAAAACCTATTATCCTCCTGTATTCAGGAATCGAATAATGAAATGATGGTTCAAAAACTCCGACCATTGGTACATTGAGGATTTTGCTGAAAATGCCGATAGATTCAATATAAGGGATGTTGTGGACAGGGGCAGCAAATGCATATTTCTGCATCTCAGCAAGAATTGGGGGTGTCAGCATATTTGCCCCGTTGGTCTCACCCATAACACATTTGAAACCCATTGCCTGTATGTCCGAGGGCTTGCTTATTACGCCGTTTTTAACATACCACTCAAGTGCGGTATTTATTGCAGCTTCAAAACCAAACAGTTCGATTATCTCTTTCTCTGCAGGGTTTTCGCCGACCCCATGGGTAAAATTAGATTCGCCCTGCGATTTTATTTTATCTATATTTGCCTGCCCGAGAGTTTTTATCTCATTTTTTTCATTTATGTCTATTATTTTGCTTTTAAAAGAAGTGCTTCCGACATTTCCTATTCCTATTATCATTTATGTTCCCTTCCCGCCCTTATTTTGTAATTGAATTTTAATGCGCTTCCACTGATGCCTGCAAGTCATTATTTTACTTTATAAAGCTCTTTAAAAAAACAGCAAATATTGTTTTATTATGATTTCTGCAGTTTAATTTAATTTAATTGCATTTTTAAGACGAGTACTTTATATTTATACCATACTAATTTAGTAGTATTTAAAACCGGCTTAAAAACCGGGTTTTAATTTTTGTAAAATCATTATTTATGAGAGGGCAAAAAATGGAAAAGAAAAAAATATTATATGTACAGACAAGCGGAACTGCTACACCCCAGCGGCTATATTCCCCGTTTATCCTGGCGCAAACAGCAAAAGCTATGGACATTGAACCGACTGTTTACTTTCTTGGCGAGGGAATAAGTGTAGTTAAAAAGGGTGAAGCCGAAAAAATAAAGATGGGTAATTTCCCGTCACTTAAAGAAGTGATGGACCAGACAAAAAATATGGGCATTCCTATGCTTGTCTGCCAGCAAAGCATGCAGGTATTTGGTGAAAACCTTACACCTGAAGATTTTGTCGAAGGCGCAAAAATAGTCGGCGCTGCAACTCTTAACAATCTTGTTCTTGAATCAGACGGGACCATGTGGTTCTAATGGCTGAGCCTCAGGAAAAAAAAGATATAAAAATTTATTTTGATAATGCTTCCACCACAAAAGTCGATGACAGGGTCTATAAAGAAATACTGCCTTATTTTAATAAATTCTTCGGCAACCCTTCGAGCATGCATTCATTTGGCGAAGATGCCAGTCCTGCAGTTGAGGCTGCAAGAAAATCATGTGCAGAACTTACAGGTGCACAGGCAGATGAGGTTTATTTTACATCCTGCGGGACAGAATCAAATAATATGGCTCTGTGGGGCATTGCCCGGGCATACAAAGAAAAGGGCAACCACATTATAACTTCAGCAATAGAGCATTACTCCATACTGAACCCTTTAAAGGAGATGCAGAAAGAGGGTTTTGAAGTCACTGTTTTACCTGTAGATAAATCAGGGTTTGTCAATCCAGAAGATGTAAAAAAAGCCCTAAAAAGCACTACTGTTCTTGTAAGCATAATGCATGCCAATAATGAAATAGGGACAATACAAAATATAAAAGAGATTTCAAAATCAGTAAAGGAGTCAGGCACACTGATGCACAGTGACGGCATGGCTACAGCAGGCATTATCCCGGTTGATGTAAATGATTTAGGTCTTGACTCATTCAGCTTTTCTGCCCAGCAGATGTACGGGCCAAAAGGCGCCGCTGCTCTTTATCTTAAAAAAGGTGTTAAGATAAGGCCACTACTTCTGGGAGGGACCCAGGAACGCGGTCGAAGAGCAGGCACCGAAAATGTGCCCGCAATAGTGGGGTTCGGGAAAGCTTGCGCCATTGCAGATAAAGAGATGGACTACAACTATAAATATGTAAAAAGTCTGCGCGATAAACTTGCGGCAGGAATAAAAAAATCAATAGAAGATGTAAAATACAATGGAGATGCGGAACAAAGATTACCTGGAAATGCTCATTTCAGTTTTGAATATATTGAAGGTGAATCAATAATACTGCTTCTAAACAGCAAAGGTATAGCTGCTGCAAGCGGCTCATCATGTGCATCACATGCGTTGAAAAGCTCGCATGTATTACTTGCAATCAAACTTTCGCCTGCAACTGCAAATGGTTCAATTTTATTTTCTCTTGGAAAATATAATACGGAAACAGAAGTTGATTACACACTTGAAGTGTTGCCCCAAATAGTCAGCAAGCTCCGGGAAATGTCACCATTGTGCAGCAGGAAAGACCAGGCTTTAACGGGCTAATTTAATCTTATATTATTTTTATGCTTGAAAGATAATTTTAAAAATACTATATTTACAATGTTTCTATTCTATAAATAAAAAGAGGTAAGACATGGTTACATATAATGAAAAGGTTATGCAGCATTTTATGAGCCCGCATAATGTCGGTGAGATAAAAGATGCTGATGGTGTTGGAGAAGTCGGAAACCCTGTTTGCGGGGATATGATGACTTTTTATATAAAGGTAAAAGATAACAAGCTTGAAGATGTAAAATTCAAGACTTTTGGATGTGGTGCAGCAATAGCAGTTTCCAGCATGGTAAGCGATATTGCCAAAGGCAAAACACTTGAAGAAGCGCTGAAAATTACAAATAAGGATGTGGCAGATGAACTTGGCGGGCTTCCAAAAAATAAGATGCATTGCTCAAATCTAGGTGCGGATGCCCTGCATTCTGCTATTAAAGATTACATGAAAAAGAAAAAAGAAAAATAATACCAGGTGAGGATTATGACAGATACAAATAAAGATAAAAACAAGTGCAAGTGCCCATTCTGCGATGCTGAACTTACTGAGCTTGAGGATAAGCCATTTTGTATGCATTGCAAAATAGGTGTTGAGATCAAATATTGTAAAGATTGCGGAAAACCGATACCCGCAGAAGCTACTGTTTGCCCTGAGTGCGGCCAGAGTTAAATGCATTATAGTAGTTATTGAGATTTCTTTTTTTAAAGAATTAATAAATCAATATTTTTTAAAATATCGTTATGGAAAAAAATCACAAAAAGAATGAAATAATACCTGATGATTTTCTTGATTGTACGGGCCTTTACTGCCCGGTACCTATTTTTGAAACACGTAAAAAAATCGATGAAATCAAACCGGGAGAAGTTTTAAAATTGATTGCAGATGATCCGGCTTCTGAAGAAGATATAAGCGCCTGGTCCAAGACAACAGGAAATAAACTGTTAAAAATCGAGAGGGATGGAGACAGGTTTATTTTCTATATTAAGAAATCTTAGCATTTTGTGCTAATTTTTCTTTTATGCTATTATTTTTCTGCACTTCTTTTGGGGAGTCGTCTAATGGTAGGACATGCGGCTCTGGACCGTACAGCAGGGGTTCGAATCCTCTCTCCCCAGCCAATTGTATTGTATTATCTTATAAGCTATTTGTTGAATATTTCTGTGAAATAACCCAATAGCGGCATTATAACTAAATGAATAACAGCAGCTATTGATGTAAGTATAATAGCTATTCTTTTCAATTTTATATTTTTATCTTTTCTATAAATAACCCAAAGTATAATAGTAGTCCAAACAAAAGGATCAAAAAAAATTGAACCAAGAGACATAAAAATAATATCCAATGTATCCATTGTTTTACCCCTATTTTATCAGTTGTCAATATTTAGATTACTCAAATAATATGTATTGTCAAACTATTTGTTGCTTTCGAGATTTATCAAGCATAGTTTTATACCAACTACCTATAACAAGATCTTCTTTAATTGTTTTAATTTAAATAACCGTATAAAATGAGTTTTCTGATGGATGGAAAAATCAAATCCAAAAAATACAGGGGATTATCGATTTCATCAATGATTATCAGTTTTT
>CAZGTW010000020.1:0-20186 GCA_964528815.1 uncultured Actinomycetota bacterium
ATTTCAGCACGGGACCTCTTGCAGGTCCCGTGATTTGCCTGGAAAGGAGGGTACAAAACCTGTCAACTGTATTGTTAATTTCCTGGTTTTTTAAATATTGACAGTATAATGACAATTATATGTGCCGTAATTAAAACAGGCTTAAAGTCTGATTAAAATTTTTTAATCTTCTGCTGAAATTGCATCTATGACAGTTTGGACCGCATCTTCAGCTCTTTTTTGAGTCTCGGCTTCAGCCATGACCCTGATTAACGGTTCAGTGCCTGACGGACGGACAAGAAGCCTGCCCTTACTGCCAAGCCCGGCTGATACAGAATCAATTACTGACCGGATCTTTCCGCTTGAGAGTATTCTCTCTTTATCAGATATTTTAATATTTTTAAGGACCTGGGGAAACTTTGGTATCACCGAGTAGATTTCATCAATATTGTAATCGTTTGTAACAAGTACATTAAGAAACTCCAGGGCGCTTATTATCCCGTCCCCGGTAGGGCTTATGTCCATAAATATTATATGTCCCGACTGTTCCCCGCCCAGAATACAGCCTGTTTCAATCATTTTTTCAAGAACATATCTGTCGCCTACTCCTGTCTTATGGATAGTAATGCCCCTGGATGAGAGCGCCTTGTCAAAACCCATGTTTGCCATCACGGTTGTAACAACACAATTATTTTTAAGCACACCCCTGACCGACATGTCTATGGCACAGAATCCTATCATAATGTCACCATCTATTATCCTCCCCCTGCTGTCACAGGCAATTACCCTGTCGGCATCGCCGTCAAAAGCAAACCCGATATCCGATGATGTCTCCACTGTTTTTCCTGATATGAATTCCGGGTGAGTGGCACCGCAGCCCCTGTTAATATCAAAACCTTTTATGTCACAATTGAATGCTTTCACATCTGCTCCAAAATGTCCAAAAACAAGCGGTGCCAGATTACTTGCTGCACCATTTGCACAGTCAATTGCAATTTTGAGCCCTGATAAATCTGTTGTAAATTTATGATTCAGGTAATCTATATAAAGGACATAGGGATTATCTATGTTTGTGCACCTTCCGATGCTGGTACCTGTGGGAACGTTATTTTCCGGTGTGGCATCGACTGCTGAATCGGCAGCATGCTCCAGCACATAGCCCTCAATGGCTTTCTCCTGCTTATCAGAAAGCTTCTGCCCGTTTTTTGCAAAAAACTTTATGCCATTGTCCTCTACCGGATTATGCGAAGCAGATATGACTATTCCGCCATCGGCTTCGAGCAGCTTAATAAGAAGAGCCACTCCGGGAGTAGGCATTATGCCGGCGTTAAATACATCAACACCCTGTGAAAGGACACCTGAGATTATTGCTCCGGATATAAAATCACCTGATGGCCGGGTATCCCTGCCGATTATTACCTGTTTTTTTGAGCTGCCGGAACTTAAGAATTTTGCTCCTGCTTTTCCTATTTTCAGGACAAGCTCAGGTGTCAGGTCGATATTGGCAATACCCCTTATGCCATCTGTGCCAAAAAGTTTCCTTATGTCTTTCATTTTCGGTCCTTTAAATAAACTTTTTCTACAAAAGGGGAGGTCATACAAAAAAGTATACCAAAATAATCAGGCTCAAAACTTATGATATCCCCTACTTCAAATTCCCTGTTGCCCTTTACTGCAAGAACAGTATGGTCGCTGCTCTGGTCAAGAAAACTGATATTTCCTTCAATACACCTTAAATGGGCAAAGTCGGCATCCTGTTTGCCCAATGCGGTTATTATTTTGTAAATTTTATCATTTTTCTTTTTTATTTCTATTATTTCCGAATCCAGTATGAACGCATCCCTGTATGCTCCTTTTATCGGGCTATAATCAGCAGTCTCATGGCCAAGAAGTATTGCTTCCCCGATGCGCACCTGGTTTATTTTACCAGGCAGGTCCCCCTTTTCTATAAGTGTCCAGATGCTGGAGTTTCCTCCAGACAATACAGGTAAATTGATGCCAAAATTTTCTTCTATCTCTTCACTGATTTTAACAAGAAGGTCTAGGCTTTCTCTTGTGGGTTTTTTGTCAGAGATGCACCTGGCATTGGTACCAAGGCCCCATATCTTAACTCCGGGGCAATTTCTGATTACGTGGCCGCAAAATTTCATTACTTCCTGCGGAAGAAGCCCCTCCCTTTCGTCATCAGTTTCGACCATTACGATTATCCTGTGTGTTTTTTTCATTGAAACAGAAGCCCTTGAAAGAGCAGTGACTGTTTTTTCCTGGGTGTTCATACTTGCATAACAAAGGCTTGCAACTTCACTGGCTTCTGAAAGCATTGGCGTGCGCAGCAATATGAGCTTCTGTGCAGGGCCAAATTGTGCATGGAGTTTTTTGATATTTGCAAGCCTGCTGTCTCCCAGTATATCTATGCCGTTTTCTTTAAAAACATCTGCCAGCTTGGGGTCTGCCAGCACACATTTTAAAACGCCAACGACCGATATGCCTTTGCCGCCACACCGGTCGCTTATAAGCCTGCAATTATTTCCAACCTTTGAAAGGTTTATTTTTAAACACGGATAACTCATTAAAATGAGAAGATTAACGTTTGGAGAACTGCGGTCTCTTACGAGCTTTTTTGAGACCGTATTTTTTCCTCTCCTTGATCCTGGAATCCCTGGTCAGGAATCCTTCTTTTTTGAGTATTGAACGGAACTCTGCATTCACTTCAAGCAGTGCTTTTGCTATTCCATGCCTTAAGGCACCTGCCTGGCCTGTAATGCCTCCGCCGTCAATATCAGCGATCACATCATAGACACTGTCAACTCCAGTGAGCTTCAAAGGCTCTGCTACCATTAATTTTGCAGTCTCTCTTTTAAAATAATCATTCAGATCCCTGTCATTTACTGTTATTTTACCGGTTCCGGGAACAATCCTTACTCTTGCAATTGATTCCTTTCGTTTACCGGTAGCCCGGTAAGAAACTTTTTCAGTCAATTTATTCTCCTTCTAAATATTTAAACCTCTATTTTTTCAGGTTTCTGGGCTTCATGCGGATGTTTGTCACCAGCATATACTTTAAGTTTTTTTAACATGTGCCTTCCCAGTATATTATGAGGCAGCATGCCCTTTACGGCGTGCCTTAATACAAATTCAGGGTGCTTGACAAGCATTTCTGAAAGTGAAGTGCTTTTTAATTTACCTACATATCCCGAGTGCCTGTAGTATGTTTTTGCCTCAAGTTTATTGCCTGTGTAATTAATACCTGTTGCATTTATTACAATAACAAAATCCCCGCAATCTATATGAGGTGTAAAAATGACCTTATTTTTTCCCCTGAGTATTTTTGCAATCTCAGTTGAAAGCCTGCCAAGTGTTTTCCCCTTTGCATCTATAAGATACCATTTTTTCTCTATATCAGTTTCTTTTGCGCTAAAAGTTTTTATTCCAGCCTGTACCATTTTTCCTCCATATTAAAACAGAAAAATATTAACAATTATAAAATCAGGTATTTAAGCTGACTGCCGGTAAAACAGCCATCTCTTTGAAAACATATCAAATCCTGCACCGGACCTGTCAACAGAAGTAAAAATCAGTACCTTACATCTGTAAGAAACAAACCCAGTGGGGGCACTATTTTGCCTGCACGTCTCCTGTCTTTACCCTCTATTATTTCCTCAATAACTTCAGGGCTCTTCTTTCCCCTGCCCACTTCAATCAGGGTCCCTACAATTATCCTGACCATATTATATAGAAAAGCATTGGCCGATATTTTAAAAACAAGCAATCCATCCGCATGCCGTCCTATGCTGCAGCTATATACTTCCCTGGTATTAAAAGCTTTATGAAGATTATCGCTGCAGAAAGAAGTGAAATCCTTTACTCCTGTAAACTTTCCCGCAGCCTGCCGCATTGCATCAATATCCAGTTTGCCTGTAATAAAAAGGCTGTACTTTTTCCAGAAAACGCTCTGGCAGTTACTGTTGACCACATAATATGTGTACTGGCGCAATTTTGCATCGCGCCTTGCATCAAAATCATGGGCAACTTTGGCCATCTTCCTTATTACAATATCGCCGGGCAATACGCAGTTCAGTTTCCACTGAAACCTGTAAAGGTCGAGCTCCTGGAAAGTCCGGAAATTTATGACCTGGTGCCTGGCATGCACACCTGAATCCGTCCTTCCGGCATAACAAAAGCCTTCTATCCCTGCGGTAAGTGTTGCAAGGGCGGCAAGTATCTCACCCTGCACTGTCCTTACTTTCCCGGGTTGTGACTGGAACCCTTTAAAATCTGTACCGTCATATTCAACTACAGCCAGGTAATTGTTCATTTAGATATATTTTCAAACTAACTATTTAAAAGATATTTATCTTTAAATACAAATAATAAAAACGCCTTATTTTATAAGTTCAACAATAACAAGTTCGGCACCGTCGCCAAGCCTGTTTTTATATTTTATTATCCTTGTAAAACCGCTTGTCCTGCCATAACTTGCAGGCGCCACTTCATCAAAAAGCTTTTTGACAACATCAGAATTATTCATTAGCCTAAGACAGACACGCCTTGAGGCAAGGTCGCCCTTTTTTGCGAAAGTTATGAGCTTGTCTACATAACCCCTCAGGAATTTTCCTTTGGTTACTGTTGTTGTTATCCTTCCGTTTTCAAAAAGTGAAATTGCAAGATTATTCAAAATAGCCTTTTGGTTACTTGCACTTTTACCTAATCTTCTTGCTTTTTTTGGCATTACCATAGCTTTAGTCTCCTATATTAAACCTCTTCTTAAACTGTTAAAACTGTCATTTCCTGAACGATAAACCGAGTTCCTTGACTTTATCTTTTACTTCCTGTATAGATTTCTGGCCAAAATTCCTTATTTGCAGAAGCTCATCTTCTTTGTAATTTAAAAGTTTATCCACGGTATCTATGCCCTCACGCTTCAGGCAGTTATACGCCCTTACTGAAAGTTCCATTTCCTCAATAGTAGGATATTCTTTTCTTTTTTCTTTTGCAGAGATTTCTTCAAAAATCGGGTCCCTGCTGCTGTTGTCTGAAAGGTTTATCAGCAGTGCCATATAATCATTTATTATCTTTGATGCCTGGCTGAGAGCATCTTCGGGATGTATGCTTCCATTGGTCTTTATATCAATAATAAGTTTGTCAAAGTTAGTTACCTGTCCCACCCTTGTGTTTTCAACATTAAAGCTTACCCTTCTTATTGGTGAGAAAATTGTATCAAAAGGGATAACGCCGATTGGTTCGTTTTCAGCGACATTTTCATCAGCAGGCCTGTACCCCTTATTTTTTTCCAGTACGATTTCCAGGTCCATCTTGCCCTTTTCTGAAAGCGTACCAATATATACATCAGGGTTTATTATTTCCACTTCTGATGGTAATTTTATATCGGAAGCCTTAAATTCCCCTGCTGTTGTCTTTTTTAATTTAAGAAGCGCAGGACCTTCGCCTTCCATTTTAAAAACTATTGTCTTCAGATTAGCAATGAATTCAAGGATATCTTCCTTTAAGCCATCAATGGTCGAAAATTCGTGGCTCACATTTTCAAGCCTCATCTTGGTTATGCCTACACCTTCGATTGAAGAAAGCAGCACCCTTCTTATAGAATTACCAAGAGTATGTCCAAATCCACGCTCCAGGGGCTCGATTACAAATACCCCTTCAAATTCGTCTTTGTGCTTTACAGTCACATTTGGCTTATGCATTTTAAGCAATTTGGATCAACCTCCCAAAAAATAAATAGAAAAAATAAATGATAAAAAACAATATAAAATTATAAAATCAATAACTTACTTCCAAAACCGGAACCTGCAAATCTGCATAATAATGCAGATCGGTGCCTGTATGGCGCGAGCCCTGTAAAATATTTTCGAAAAAGGATTTATACTTTAGAATAAAGCTCGACAATCATCTGCTCATTAACCGGCGCCTTTATTTCACTTCTCTCCGGTATACGCATTACCTGTCCCTTAAGATTGGCAAGGTCGACTTTGAGCCATTCAGGTGCAGTAAGGCTGCCTGCTGATTCCTTTGCTTCAAGTATCGGGACAATTTCTTTGCTTGAAGGCATTACACTGATATTTTGACCTTCCCTTACCAGATATGATGATATGTCAACTCTTTTATCATTAACTGCAATGTGGCCGTGTGATATAAGTTGTTTTGCCTGGCGCCTTGAAACAGCAAAACCCATAAGGTAAATTACATTATCAAGCCTTGTTTCCAGCAACTGAAGCAACACTTCACCGGTAATACCTTTGCTTTTAACAGCATGCTTATAATAATTCCTGAACTGTTTTTCAAGCACGCCATAATATCTTTTTGCTTTCTGTTTTTCACGCAGCTGTGAATAGTACTCACTCTCAATCAGGCGCATCCTGGACTTCTGTCCGGGCACATAGGGTTTCCTGTCTATTGCACATTTGTCAGTAAAGCACCTGGCGCCTTTCAAAAATAGTTTTTGTTTTTCCCTTCTGCATAATTTGCAGGGCTGTTCTTTTACAGAACCCATATAATAATCCTCCTAATATTTAACACGACTTGCTTAAACTCTTCTTCTTTTCCTGGGCCTGCACCCGTTATGCGGTACCGGTGTAACATCAGTAATAGAACCTATCTCAAGACCGGCTGCCTGCAGTGACCTTACCGCAGTTTCCCTTCCGGCGCCAATACCTTTTACCATAACATCGACCCTTGCTACACCATGTTCCTGTGCGGACCTTGCAACATTTGAGGCAGTGACCTGGGCCGCAAAAGGCGTACTTTTACGTGAGCCCTTAAACCCCATTCCGCCTGCGCTGCCCCAGGCAATAGTGTTTCCCTGCTGGTCTGTAATATTAACGATTGTGTTATTAAAAGTGGACTGTATATGAGCTATACCAAACGGTATGTTCTTCTTGTCCTTTCTTTTAATACGCCTGACCGTTGTAGTTTTTTTTGCCAAAATTACCTCCTGGTAAACTTATCTTCTAAACTTTACAGTATCTTTATATATCTAAAATATTACCCTTAAGAAAAGGGCTGATTAAAAATTTTCTTATTTATAATAAAACACTTTTTTAACATGCATTAAACTCAAAGCAAATTGATTATTTGGCTTTTGCCTTAATGCCGACTGATCTCCTTCTGCCTTTTCTGGTCCTTGCATTGGTATGGGTCCTCTGTCCGCGAACAGGAAGTCCCCTCTTATGCCTTATTCCCCTGTAAGAATTGATTTCTATAAGCCTTTTGATATTTTGCGTGACTTCTCTTCTTAAATCACCCTCGACCTTAAAATTATTATCGATATAGGCTCTTATTTTTACTACTTCTTCTTCTGTAAGATCCTTTGTCTTTCTTGTTTCATCAATACCCAGCTCTTTTAATATTTTTTGTGCCAGGGGCTTGCCTATGCCAAAAATATAAGTAAGGGAAATTACTATATGTTTATCTCTTGGTATATCTATACCTGCAATTCTTGCCAACTGGACCTCCTAACCCTGTCTCTGTTTATGTCGGGGATTTTTACAAATCACAATAACTTTGCCTTCTCTTCTTATAATCCTGCAGCTGCTGCAGATTTTTTTTACTGATGGCTTTACTTTCATTTCAAATACCTCTTCGATCTATAACTAAAAAACTATAAAATATATAACAACCAAAAGCACCTTTTGGGCTTTGGGCCCGCAAGATGCAAAGAGGAAAACTTTATTTTTTCCTGAAAATAATACGACCCCTTGTCAGGTCATAAGGTGAAATCTCCACTCTTACTTTGTCACCGGGAAGTATTTTTATATAATGCATCCTCATTTTACCTGAAATATGAGCAAGGACCTTATGGCCATTTTCAAGCTCAACTCTAAACATTGCATTGGGCAGAGATTCAAGGATCGTTCCTTCAGCCTCTATCACGCCTTCTTTTTTAGAAATATCAGACCTCCTGAAAAATTTTTTAATATCATTGCTTTTATTGCCTTGAAAACTTTACGGCAAATATAAGCGCAAACACGTAGAATATCAAAAAACCACGCAAATGTCTATAATCTCTTATGTACACAAAAGCAGGCAAAACCGGTTTTTTAGAGCCTGGTTAAAATCAGCGGGCCATTCTCTGTTATAGCTATCGTATCTTCAAAATGGCACGAGCACTTTCTGTCTGCCGTAATTACCGTCCACCCGTCTGCCAGTATTTCGACATCGCTTGAACCTGCATTCAGCATCGGCTCTATTGCAAGTACCATGCCCTTTTTCAACACTGGCCCCTGTCCGGGAGGGCCATAATTCAATATCTGCGGGTCCTCATGCATCTTCTTGCCTATTCCATGCCCGACAAAAACCTTTACTACAGAGAAATTATCCCTTGTTGCCCTCATCTCGATTGCATTTGAGATGTCTGAAAGATGATTGCCTATAAAGCATTTATCTATACTTGCATTAAGGGCGTCAAGGGTGGCACTAAAAAGCCTTTCTTTTGTCCTGCCGGTATCGCCTATTTTATAACTCCGTGCGCAGTCACCAAAAAACCCCTGGTATTTAACACCTACATCAATAGAGACAAGGTCCCCTTCTTTTATTACCCTCTTGCCGGGAATGCCGTGGACGACCTCTTCATTGATTGAGACACAGATGGTTGCAGGGTATGGTTTTTTGTTGAGCCGCCCCACATAACCTTTAAATGCCGGGGCCGCGCCTTTTTTTAAAATCATCTTTTCTGCAATACTGTCCAGGCAGCTTGTCTGTATACCTGGTTTTAAGCTTTCCTCAAGTTGTAAAAGAACTTCAGCGACTATCTGCGCCGCTTTCTGCATTAAACGGATCTCGTCTGCAGATTTGCAAATTATCATAAAACTTGCATTAACCTTTCAGTAATCTCTTTTTCTGTGCCCTTGCCGTCCACATTGTAAAGTATGCCGCTTTTTTCATAATAATCTATTAGCGGTTTTGTCTGCTGTTCATAGACATGGAGCCTTTCCCTGATTACCTCTATATCATCGTCTTTCCTGGTATATAGCTCCCCTCCGCATACAGGGCACCTGTTTGTGCCGCTCTGCTTTATAGAATTTATATGGCACACACCTGCGCAACTGTGGCAGACCCTCCTGCCTGTCAATCTCTTTACCAGTTCTTCCTCGTCTACAAAAATATTTATTACCCTGTCGATTCCGATGTTAAGTGACTTTAACATTTCATCAAACATAATTGCCTGGTTTAAGGTCCTTGGAAATCCATCCATTAAAAACGGGTTGCCGGGGTTCCCATTTTCAAGCTTGTGCCTGATTATTTCTATAATCAGTTCGTCAGGTACAAGCTTTCCGGCTTTCATATATTCATCAGCTTTATTTCCAAGCTCAGTGTTATTCTTGAGCTCACTTCGCAAAATATCTCCTGTTGAGATATGGGGAATCCCGAATCTTTCTGAAATCATTTTAGCCTGGGTGCCTTTTCCCGCCCCCGGCGCCCCCAGAAGTATCAGTCTCACTTCAGGAATCCCTCATAATCACGCATTATTAACTGTGATTCAAGCTGCCTCATTGTCTCAAGCGCCACACTTACAGCAATAAGTATTGATGTGCCGCCAAACCTGAAAGGAATATTTCCATATGTTATAAGTACTTCAGGAAGAAGCGCTATCATTGCCAGGAAAAATGCTCCGGGCAATGTTATTCTGTTTAATATATGGGACAGGTAATCTGCCGTATTCTTGCCTGGCCTGATTCCCGGTATAAATCCTCCGTATCTCCTCAGGTTATCTGCGGTATCCATCGGATTAAAAGTTATTGCACCATAAAAATATGCAAAGAAAATAATAAGGACAATATAGACAATTGCATATACCGGATTTATTTTGCCTTCTGCGCTCGGTGACAACATCGTCGCCAATGTCTGGAGCCATTTTACACTTGTAAACTGAGCTATAGTCGCGGGAAAGAGAAGCAGTGAAACTGCAAATATAATAGGCATTACTCCCGCCTGATTGACCTTAAGCGGTATGTAGGTGCTCTGGCCCCCGAAAACTTTCCTGCCGACTATTCTTTTTGCATACTGGACGGGTATCCTGCGCTCTCCCTGCTGCATTTCAATGATTCCCATGATTATGCCGACAGCCAGGGCCGCTATGACAACAAGATAAACAATGTTTAAAGTCTGGAGCCTGAAAAGGCCTATTAACTGGCCGGGTATCCTGGATACAATCGATGCAAAAATCAGAAGTGAGATGCCGTTTCCTATCCCATGCAGGTTTATTAATTCACCCAGCCACATTATAAGAGTAGTTCCCGCTACAAGTGTAAGTACTATCATTATGACATGCATTGCATCGAATTTTGGTATTGCATTAAAATTCCTGAAATAAAATACCATTGCCACAGACTGGATAAGTGCAAGGCCGGTTGTCATATATCTTGATATCTGTGTTATCCTTCTCCTTCCGGTCTCACCCTCTTTTGCAAGCTGTTCAAGTTTCGGTATCACAACCTGCAGCAGCTGCATGATAATCGATGCTGTAATATAGGGCATTATTCCCAGGGAAAATACCGCAAATTTTGCAAGTGCCCCGCCTGAAAACAGATCCACCATTCCAAGCAGTCCTGATTCAACCTGTTTGGTAATTACAGTAGCATCAACACCCGGAACAGTTATATTTGCACCAAACCTGTAAAGTGCAAGTATCCCTATGGTGTACAGTATCCTGTTCCTGATTTCTTTTATTCTAAATGCATTTAGGATAGCTCGCCACATATCGTCATCCTTCTTAAAAACTAATTAATTTTAATTATTTCTTTACTGAATTAACTACTTCAGCCGTGCCGCCTGCTTCCTCTATTTTCCTGGCTGCGCTTGCACTGAAGTAATCTGCCTTAACAGTGATTTTCTTTGAAATACTTCCGTTTCCAAGTATCTTTAAAGGGCTGTCTTCTTTCATTATAAGGCCCCTGGAAGCGAGAAACTCAAAATCTACTGCGTCGCCCTCATTAAACTTATCAAGGGTATTCACATTTATGATGTTGAATTCTTTTTTCCTTGTATTCTTGAATCCCCTGAGGTGAGGTATTCTTCTTGACATGGGCATCTGGCCGCCTTCAAAACCTGGACGGATGTTTGCGCCTGAACGGGCCTTCTGGCCCTTTGAGCCCCTGCCGGAAGTCGTCCCATGGCCCGAGCTGTTGCCCCTGCCCACTCTCTTGCTTTTCTTTAATGAACTTTTATTTGGCTTAATATCACAGAGCCTCAAAATCGTCTCCTTTCAAAACTTAAAAACTTTTCGCCAATACCATTTTTTAGCTTGCGTTTCTTACATTTACAAGCTTGTTGGACAATATCTGGTCCTTTGTTTTCAATGACTTAAGGCCATTTATTGTGGCATTGCCAATATTCATTGCGTTTGCGCTGCCGAGAGACTTGGTCAGTATGTCCCTCACCCCTGCGAGCTCCATTATCGCCCTGACTGCTCCGCCTGCTATCACTCCTGTTCCCTGTGCAGCGGGCTTCATAAACACATGGCCCGCACCATAACGTGCATTTATCTCATAAGGTATTGTACCTGATACAAGAGGTACGTCAAAAAGGTTCTTTTTTGCAGCATTAATGGCTTTTTGTATAGCAATTGACACTTCATTTGCTTTTCCAAATCCTATTCCGACTTTTCCATTCATATTGCCTACTGCAACAAGGGCACTGAAGCTGAATCTCCGGCCACCCTTAACCACTTTTGCAACCCTGTTTATTTTAATGACTTTCTCAGAATATTCCTCTGCTGTAGAAAATTCCGGCACTATTTTCCTCCTTAATTATAAAACTGGTAAACAGTTAATTACTTTCTTAAAATCATAAAACTTTAATTAAAGATTATTCCGATATCCAGATAATCCTGAAAATTAAAATTTTAATCCGCCTTCCCTTGCACCCTGCGCAAGCGCCTTTACCCTGCCATGATATTTGTAGCTGCCCCTGTTAAAAACAATTTCAGTGATTTTTTTGGCTTTAGCTTTTTCAGCAATTGCCTTTCCTGTCTTAAAGCTTATATCCGTTTTGCCTTTTGAATCAGCGGGCACTTCGATGTTTTTGCTTGAAACACCCACTATTGTCTTTCCCGATACATCAACTATCTGGGCATAAATATATTTGTTTGACCTGTGCACATATAAAATATGCCTGTCCCTGTTTGCACTTACCTTAAAGGCAACTCTTGACCTTCTCCTTAAACTCTTATCCCTTAATTCATTTCTGGTTTTCATTCATATACTCCTTATTTGCCGCCTTTACCTGATGAAGCTGCTTTTCCGACTTTCTTGCGTACTACTTCATTTGCATATCTTATTCCTTTACCCTTATAAGGTTCAGGTTTTCGCAGGTCCCTTATCTGGGACGCAACCTGGCCGACACGCTGTTTGTCTATTCCTTTGACAATAATGGTTGTGTTGTCAGGAAGGTCAAATGAAATATCCTGGGGTTTTGTAAAAATCACAGGATTTGAATAACCGACCAGGATTTCAAGGTCCTCACCCTTTTTTGACGCCCTGTAACCGACACCTATTATCTTCAGTGTTTTTTCAAATCCGCTGCTGACTCCTGTAACCATATTGCTTAAAAGGTTTCTGTAGAGCCCGTGCTTGGCTCCGGCTTTTGCATTATCAATAACCGGTGTCAGTACCATGATATTTTCTTTTACTTCAAGCCTGATATTCTTATCGACAGCCTGGGACATTTCACCAAGCTTTCCCTTTACTGTCACATTATTGTCATTTATATTTACTTCAACCCCTGAAGGAATTGAAATAGGTCTTTTGCCTACTCTGGACAACTTTTAAACCCCCTCTAATACAAAAAATCTTTAAAGAAAAATTATCTTACCAGATATAACAGAGCACTTCTCCGCCGATACCCAGTTCCTTTGCTTTTTTTCCTGTCATAACACCCTGGGATGTTGAAACTACTACAGTTCCCAGCCCGCCAAGTATCCTGGGTATCTTTGTTTTTTCTGTATAAACCCTGAGCCCTGGTTTGCTTATCCTTTTTAACCCTGAAATAATTGCAGATTTGTTCCTGCTATATCTCAGGTGTATTTTTAATATACCGTTTGTTGTTTTGCCGTCGATGACCTCAAAACTTGAAATATACCCTTCTTCATACATTATTTTTGCTATCTCAGCTTTCAGTCCTGAAGAAGGCATAACAACATTATCAAGCCTGGCTTTGTTTGCATTCCTAATCCTGGTCAGCATATCAGCAATCGGATCTGAAACAGACATTTATCCTCCTTTTTACCAACTGGACTTTGTAAGTCCAGGAATTTTTCCTTCATAAGCCAATTCCCGCAAGCATATCCTGCATAAACCAAACTTTCTGTAATAGCTTCGCGGCCTGCCGCACCTGTTGCACCTGTGATATGACCTCACATTGAACTTTGGCGCCCTTTTCTGTTTTGCTATAAGAGATTTTTTAGCCAAATAAAAATCCTCCTGTTAAAAAATTTACTGTTTCCTGAACGGGAAACCGAATTTTTCCAATAATAATAAAGCCTCATCGTCATTTCTGGCAGAACTTACTATTGTTATGTTCATGCCTTTGACGCTTATGAGGCTGTCAAAATCTATTTCGGGGAATATGGTCTGCTCCCTTACCCCAAAGGTATAGTTGCCCATACTGTCAAAACTTTTCCTGGAAAGGCCCCTGAAATCCCTTATCCTCGGTATGGCAACATTAAGAAGCCTGTCTAAAAATTCATACATCCTGTCTCCACGCAAAGTCACCATGCATCCGATTGAATGGCCTTTCCTTACCTTAAAACTTGCAATTGACTTGCGCGCCTTCGTTATTACAGGTTTCTGGCCCGCAATTTTTGTAAGGTCAGCTGTTGCACCCTCAAGGTCCTTCGGGTTCTGTATTGCAGAACCTACACCCATATTAATGGTTATCTTGTTTATCCTGGGAACCTGCATGATGCTTTCATAGTTTAACTCTTTAAACAGCTGGGGCAGTATTTCACTTTGATATTTTTCTTTTAACCTGGGTCTCATTAAAATTGTCCTCCACACTTCTTGCATATCCTGACTTTTTCACCTGAATCCTTGACTTCAAACCCTATTCTTGCCGGTTTGCTGCAGCTTGGGCAAACGACCTCCACATTTGAAATATGAACCGGGCCTTCTTTGCTTATTATGCCGCCGGATTGTCCCTGCTTCTTGGACCTTGTATGGACCTTAATTATATTAACGCCCTCAACATAAACAAAATCCTTTGAAGGTTCAATCCTCAGCACTTTACCGGTTTTGCCGCTGTCTTTACCCTGCAGGATCTTAACTCTGTCATTTTTCTTGATCTTTAACATATAAAATACTCCTGATATCTTTCTAAATTACCTCTGGTGCCAATGAAATGATTTTCATAAAATTTTTTTCCCTGAGCTCCCTGGCTACCGGGCCAAAAATCCTTGTCCCTTTCGGGTTGTTCTGGTTATCAATTATGACTGCTGCATTATCATCAAACCTGATATATGACCCGTCCCTTCGCCTGTAGCTTTTTTTACATCTTACAAGGACAGCTTTTACAACATCGCTTTTTTTGACAACACCGCCGGGGTTTGCAACTTTGACAGCCGCTGTAAAAATATCCCCTACCCGTGCATATTTCTTCCCGGAGCCGCCGAGGACAGTTATGAGCAATAGTTCTTTTGCCCCAGTATTATCTGCAACATTGACTCTAGTATATTGTTGTATCATCTTGCAACCCTTCTTTACCTATTAACCGCGTAACTACCCAGCAAACCTGAATCCAACGGTAAAAGATACTTAAAAATATATAAACATTAATATGATAAATTAATTATTCTTTTTGCCCGGATATCAAATCCGCATATCTAAGCAGCCAACCTGCCTGGCCATGGCAGTGTCTACTCTGCTTTCTTGACAATCTCAAGAATTCTCCATCTCTTAGTCTTGCTGAGAGGCCTTGTTTCTGTAACTCTTACTACATCACCGACACCCAGCTGATTTTCAGGATCATCGACTTTCAGCCTTTTGATTTTTTTCAATATCTTTTTATATAAAGGGTGCCTGTAATAGGATTCTATGGCAACAGTTGCGGTCTTATCCATTTTATCGCTGACCACGCTGCCGGTCCTTATTTTTCTTTTTCCTCTTTCCAAAAGTATCCCCCCTGATTTATTGGCTTATGCCTAATTCTTTCTGTCTTAAAACTGTTTCTATTTTTGCTACATCTTTTTTCAGATTTGGTATTGCCATATGATTATCAAGCTGGCCCGAAGCCTTCTTGAACTTTAGTGCCAGTATATTTTTCTTGATGTCAGAAAGCTTTGATTCAAGCTCTTCTTTTGTCTTTTCTTTTATTTCCTTCATTTTCATAAAAAAACCACCTGCGAATTATAGTTCTTCGTAAACAAATTTTGTCTTTATAGGCAGTTTATGTGATGCGAGCCTTGTGGCTTCTTTAGCAACATCTGCATGAACGCCTGATATTTCAAACATTATCCTGCCGGGCTTTACTACTGCCACCCAGTATTCAGGTGCGCCTTTGCCGCCGCCCTGGCGCGTTTCAGCAGGTTTTTTTGTAACAGGTTTATGCGGAAAAACATTTATCCAGACCTTTCCGCCCCTTTTTATATAACGGGTAAGTGCTATCCTGGCCGCTTCTATCTGCTTGCTTGTTATCCAACCAGGCTCGAGCGCCTGCAGCCCATATTCACCAAAGGCAAGCTTTTTGCCGCCCTTGGACAGACCTTTCATCCGCCCTCTTTGTTCTTTTCTGTGTTTGACCCTTTTGGGCATTAACATTGGTGACATAAAAATCTCCTTTTAGCTTTGTGCTGCTGCTTCTTTCTTCTCTTCTAATTCTCTCTTATCAAAAATAGTGTCCCCCAGGTATATCCAGACCTTGACGCCTATCTTGCCGAATGTTGTATTTGCTTCAGCAAAACCATAATCAATGTCTGCCCTGAGCGTATGTAACGGGACTCTGCCTTCCCTGTACCATTCTGTCCTTGCCATTTCAGCGCCTCCGAGCCTGCCGGCACATTGTACCCTTATGCCTTTAGCCCCAGCTTTTATTGCAAGTGATACTGATTTTTTCATAGCCTTCCTGAAACTGACCCTTCCCTCAAGCTGTGAAGCAATGCCTTCTGCAACAAGCTTGGATATCATTTCAGGCCGTTTTACCTCTATGATATTTAACTGGATGTTTTTGCTGACTTCCTTCTGGACCATTTCCCTTATATCATTTATGTTTGTACCTCTTTTACCGATTACGACCCCGGGTTTTGAGGTGTAGACATCCACTTTTATTTCATCTGCTGCCCGCTCGATCTCAATCCTTGCAATGCCAGCATTGGCAAGCTGGTCCTCAAGGACTCTCCTTATCCTTATATCTTCGAACAGGAACTTTGCATATTCCTTATTTGAGAACCATCTGGACTGCCAGTATTTATTTATGCCTAATCTCAGGCCGTTTGGGCTTACTTTCTGTCCCATTAAACTTTAGCCTCCTTTTTAGACTTCCTGGTTTTAGTGCTGCTTTTTTCTTCTTTTTGTACCAGGTTTTTCTTGTTTTCATCTGAAACCAGGACTGTTATATGTGAGGTCCTTTTTAAAACCCTGTCCGCACGTCCCCTTGCCCTGGGTTTAAACCTTTTAAGTGTCGGGCCCTCTGTTACATATATTTCCTTTATGACCAGGTCATCTTCAGCTACCTTGTATTCCTTGAAATTTTCAGTAGCATTTGCAGAAGCGCTCTGGATAGCTTTTTTAACATAAACTGCGGCCCTGTTGGGCGTTAAAGACAAAATCCCTATTGCTTCATCAACAGGTTTTTTCCTGACTATGTCAATAACCCACTTAACTTTTCTTGGTGATATCCTTATATATTTTTCAATTGCTTTTGCTTCCAAATTTGCCCCCTATACTACTTTTTCTTTTTAACTGTGGCTGTTTTTTCACTTTTGCCCTTATAAACATGGGGCCTGATAGAACGTGTCGGAGCAAACTCTCCAAGTTTATGCCCGACCATTGACTCTGCTACAAAAACCGGGACATGCCTTTTCCCGTCATAAACCGCTATGGTGTGGCCGACCATCTCCGGGAAAATGGTCGAACTTCGTGACCAGGTCTTAATAATCTTTTTCTGGCTCGTCTGATTCAATTTTTCTATCTGGGCTATAAGGCTGTCATCTATATATGGTCCCTTCTTTAAAGACCTGGACATAATGATTTCCTCCTATTTCTTTCTGCTTCTGACTATAAATTTGCTGCTGGCTTTTTTCTTGTTCCTTGTCTTATAACCAAGGGTAGGTTTGCCCCACGGTGTAACAGGATTTCTTCCAGCTGTCTTGTTTTTTCCTTCGCCGCCGCCATGCGGATGGTCATGCGGGTTCATTGCCGTACCCCTTACGCTTGGCCTTATGCCGAGCCATCTGCTCCTGCCGGCTTTTCCCAGGCTTATGATTCCGTGGTCAAGATTTCCCACCTGGCCTATGCATGCCCTGCAATTAATGTCCACCATCCTGACTTCACTTGACGGCAGTTTTATCTGGGCATATCTTTCTTCCTTTGCAAGTACCTGGGCAGCACTTCCGGCTGACCTTGCCATTTCTGCCCCTTTGCCGGGCCTGAGCTCTATATTATGTATAATCGTACCGACAGGTATATTCTTAATCGGCAGGCAATTGCCGGGTACTATGTCAACACTTTCTCCTGAAACAATGCTTCCGCCTATTTTCAAATCAACAGGTGCGAGTATATAACGTTTTTCACCGTCAGCATATTGCACAAGGGCAATCCTTGAGCTCCTGTTAGGGTCATATTCGATTGCAATGACCTTTGCAGGTATATTGTCTTTGTTCCTCTTGAAATCTATGAGCCTGTAAAGCCTTTTATGGCCGCCGCCGGCATGCCTCCTTGTAATACGGCCCTTGTTGTTCCTGCCGCCTGTCTTGTCAAGTGAAACTGTAAGTGCCTTCTCCGGCTCCTTCTTTGTGAGGACTGAAAAATCTGATGCTGTTGCAAATCTACTTCCGGGAGACACCGGTTTATATTTTTTTAAAGCCAACTTATTACCTCCAAATTATAAAAGAAACCAGTTTTTAAACTGTCGATTCAAAGAAATCTATCTTATCTTTCTTTCCGACTGTGACAATAGCCTTCTTCATTTTGGCGCTATGGCCCGTAGATTTCCCCAGCCTTTTTGGCTTGGATTTTACATTTATTGTATTGACGCTTAAAACTGTAACATTAAATATTTTTTCAAAAGCCTTTTTAACTTCTCCCTTATCGACCCTGGGGTCAATATAGAATGAGTATTGTTTATTCTGTACCGCGGCATAGCTCTTTTCAGATACTATGGGTGATATTATTATGTCTCTAGGATCTTTCATCGCCCAACCCCTTGGTAAAATCTGTTAACGATTTTTTTGTAAAAATTAAATAATCCGCAATCAGGATGTCATAGGTATTGAGCCCCCTGGCGCTTGCAGCCTTGACTTCGGGTATGTTACTGAATGATTTTCCTGCGGTGCTGTTTACAGCATCAAGGACCAGCAGTACTTTCTCCCCGGTAACTTTAAGGTTTGCAAGTATCTCACTTGCTCTTTTTGTTTTCGGCTCTTCAAAATCGAGGCTGTCGATTACCATTATCCTGTCATTTTTAAACTTTTCTGTCAGCGCAATAAGCCTGGATTTTTTAATGACCTTCTTGTTAAGCTTAAATGAATAATCTCTTGGTTTGGGCCCGAAGATTATACCGCCATGCCTCCATAAGGGAGAACGGTTTGAACCGGCTCTGGCATTTCCTGTGCCTTTCTGCCTCCATGGCTTCCTGCCGCCGCCTGACACCTCGCTTCTTTCTTTTACTTTATGGGTGCCTGACCTGCCTGCTGCAAGATACCTCCTGACTTCCTGATGAAGTATTTCGTCATTCATTTCCTGGTTCACAAAATCATCAGCTATATCCATTTTGCCTTTTTGCTTGCCTTCCAGGTCTAAAACATTTAAATTAGCCATTTTAGTTCTCCAAATCTACTATGCTTTCTTGAGCAATACTATGTTTCCAGATGGTCCCGGGACACTGCCCTTAACAAGAATCAGGTTCTGGTCACCGATTATATCTATTATTTCAGTAGCAGGAATCGTGACCTTCTTACCGCCCATGCGCCCCGGCATTTTTTTGCCTTTATGCACTTTTGACGGAGTGGCGCACATACCTACGGACCCTGTCTTTCTTATGCTGTGGCCGCCATGTGTAAGTGGCCCGCGGTGAAAATTATATCTTTTAATAACTCCCGCAAAACCTTTCCCGCGCGATATGCCTGTTATCTTTACTTTATCCCCGATTTTGAATATCTGCACATCTATCTGGTCCCCGGGTTTATATTCCTGGTCAAAATCATCCACCCTGAGTTCCTTTAAGTATTTTTTTGCTGCAAGATTATTCTTTGCAAAAATCCCCTTTGCAGGTTTATTTACTTTTTTTTCTTTAACATTGCCAAAGCCGACTTTTAACGACCTGTAGCCATCACTTGAATCGTCCTTAACCTGGACGACCGTGCATGGTGCAGCTTCAATTGCTGTAACATAAATAGCTGCTCCTTCACTGCTGAATATCTGTGTTGAGCCGACTTTTTTACCATATATTGAATTTACCATTTCCCATCACTCTCAAAACTATTTTGGACAAAGACAAAATCGACATTATATATTTTTTACTGCATTCTTTCAAGGTACGCATTACTTAAAGTATTGCTACCTGCTGCATAAAATCCATACAATCCAATCTTGCATATTTAAATTTTCAAAACTGCAATCTTTTACTTTAAACTACAAGCCATTTTACTTATGACTTTATCTCTATATCCACTCCGGCAGGCAAACTGAGCCTCATGAGCAGGTCCACTGTTTTAGGAGAGGGATCGATTATATCAATAAGTCGCTTGTGGACCCTTATCTCAAAATGCTCCCTTGAATCCTTGTCAACATGCGGTGACCTTATCACGCAAAAAACATTCTTTTTGTTCGGTAATGGAATAGGGCCGGAAACTTTAGCTCCTGAATTCTCTACAGTTTCTACAATTTTTTTGGCAGAACGGTCAATGATCTCATGATCATAGGCTCTTAGCTTTATCCTGATTTTCTGTCCTAATTTTGCTGCCAACTGGTTTCCTCCTGACTTTTTACCTTTTTTCTTTCTACCCTGTATATATTTATCTCTACTCTATTATCTTTGTTATGCTT
>CAZGTW010000021.1:0-17881 GCA_964528815.1 uncultured Actinomycetota bacterium
GCTTTTTCAGCAGGATATCCTGCCACAGTGGAACTTATCATTACCCCTTTTACACTGGTATTGTTTACACCCATCTCTATTCCCATAAAAGCCAGCTGCACCTTACCGGTTTTTATAATCTGGTTAGCAATATTTACTGCAATGTCGCTTGGGATTGCAAAGCCTATACCAGCGCTTGAGCCGGAAGTCGAATATATTATTGTATTTACTCCCATTACCTGGCCAGCGGAATTTACCAGTGCGCCTCCGCTGTTTCCGGGATTTATTGCAGCGTCAGTCTGTATGAGGTCGACCATCGGCAGCGACTCTGCTGAAACCGACAAATCGCGCCCGATTGCGCTGACAACCCCCTGCGTTACTGTCTGCTGCAGTCCGAACGGGCTGCCGACTGCAATTGCAAGTTCTCCAACTTTAACATCATCAACTGATACAAACTCTGCAGGCTCCAGTCCTGTTGCTTCGATTTTTATTACAGCAATATCAGTGTTGGGATCCGCAGCGATTATCTTTGCAGGAAATTCTTTTCCGTCATTTAATGTCACTGTCAATTCAATTGCATCGCCGACAACATGGTTATTGGTTATAATATAGCCGTCTGAGCTGTAAATAATGCCTGAGCCGACACCCTCACCTGTCCTGGTGTTTCCGAAGAAATCTTCCTGAGTAACCATTACTTTTACATTAACTACTGATGGTTTGACCTTTTCGGCTACTGTGCTTATCGCAGAGTCAAATTCAGCAAGTATTGTAAGATCGCTTGGCTTTTTTTCCTCAACAGTTGCCATTTTTGCAGTCTCAACTGTCTCAGCCACCCGTGCCGTCCGCTGCTCTATAAGTGATTTGATTGCATCAGTAATTTGTGCGCAGCCTGTAAATGCAAATAAAAATACTATTGCAATAATAATTACAGTAATGCTTAATGCAATCTTTTTTATCCTGCAGTTGTTTTTAATTATATTCATTTTTATATGGCCTTCTTTCCTTATCTTATCTTTGCGGCAATTTCCTGCTGCAGAAATGCCTTTTATAACTTTTAATTATAAAAATAAAAGTTAAATTCAAATTAATAAAAGATTAAAAAATTTTAATTTGGAGAAATTTCAGTTTTCCATAGGCAGCCTCACTGTAAAAGTGCTGCCTTTGCCCGGCTCACTCTCCACACTTACTTCACCTTTATGTACCTGGACTATCCATTTTACAATTGACAGCCCGAGTCCTGAGCCCTGGCCGTTTCTTGCTTCATTTGCCTGATAGAATCTGTCAAATATATGGTCTATATCTTTTTTTTCAATGCCTTTTCCGGTATCTGAAACTTTTATAACTGCACTGTCATTTTCTTTCAAGAGGCTTATTTTAACGGTACCTCCGCTGCTGGTGTACCTGGTTGCATTGTCAACAAGATTTATCAGCATCCTGGTTATAAGTGTCTGGTCAGCATTTATAAGGATGTTATCCTGTGAATTAAATATTATTTTTATCTCTTTTTTTGAGGAAAGGCTCTTAAACTCATTGGCTACTTCTTCAGCTATCAGGTTAAGGTCAAGAGTCTCAAGATTTAGTTCATATTTACCTTCATCGCTTTTATTAAGCATGAGCAGTTGTGAAATAAGATAACTCATTTTCCTGCATTCCGCCTGAATGCTCATAAAGGCATCTGCACACTCTTTATTTTGCTTGTTTTTTAACAATGCCAGCCCCTGCTCTGCCTGCGCTGATATTATTGCAACCGGTGTCCTCAGTTCATGCGATGCATCAGAGGTAAATTGCCTTTCTTTTTTAAAAGATGCTTCCAGCCTGTCAAGCATTTCATTAAATGTAGTCGAGAGCCTTCCGACTTCATCTTCAGTTTTTGGCATCTGCAGCCTTTTTGATAAATGGCTCCTGCTGATATCTCTTGCAGTCTTTGTAATATAATCTATGGGACGCAGCGCACGGTCAGCCAGGAAAAATCCTCCGATTGAAGCAAGGACTATATAAAGAGGAACTGAAATAAAAAGTATGGTCTTTAAATTACCGAGTGCGTAAATTGTTTCCTGCAGCGAGCGGCCAACCCTTATATATCCCAGAGTCTGGCCTGCAGCAACTATTGATTTATCATAAATGGCCCATCTCTGTCCTCCAACAGATATGTACCTTATGGCCTCATCTTTTATTTCAAGGTTGACTATTTCAGGAAGTGCTTCACCTTCAAGACCCTTATTGCCGTTTTTATCAAATACTACAAAAAAAGTGTTTGTCGCTACTATCCTGTAAGGTTCGGCTATCTGGATTATATCTCCTTCAGTCTGGATTATGGAAATAGCCTGATTTGCATCTGCTTTAATGAGCTGTACATTATTGGTATAAAGTATCCTCGATATTATTGCATAAAAGAACACGCTGAAGGCGCTTAAGAGGACAGTGAGAAAAACAGCATACCACACTGTTATCTTAAACTTTATATTCATCCTTACCTTCATTATTTATTATTTCTTCCTCATAATATAGCCGCCGCCCCTTATTGTATGTATAAGCTTTGCATCATGCCCTTCATCGATTTTTCTTCGCAGGTACCGGACATAGACTTCCACTATATTTGAGCTGTACTCAAAATCATAGTTCCACACATGCTCAGCTATCTGTGTCTTTGTAAGTACCCTGTTTTTATTTCTCAGGAAATATTCCAGTATTGAATATTCTTTTGATGTAAGCTCGATTATTTTTGAGCCGCGCTTAACTTCCCTTGAAATGGTATCCATGCTCAAATCCCCAAGGGTCAATACAGTTTCCCTTACATCTGTCTGCCTCCGTAAAAGTACTCTTATTCTTGCAAGCAACTCATCAAAAGAAAATGGTTTTGTAAGATAATCATCGGCTCCGCTGTCAAGGCCCACAACCTTATCATCAACGGAATCACGAGCAGTCAAAAGCAGTACGGGAGTGGTTTTCTTTTTTGCCCTCAGTTTGCGAAGCAGTGTAAGGCCGTCTATCATAGGAAGCATTATATCAAGTATTATGCAGTCATATTCTGCAGAGTTTAAAAAACTGTCTCCTTCCCTTCCATTTCTTGCAATATCTATGCTGTATCCTTCTTCTTTGAGCCTTTTAGAGATTATTTTCAAAAGGGAAGGCTCGTCTTCTATTACCAGTATCCTCAATTTATATATCTCCCTGTCCTGATTTATTAATGTCTATATTAAGCCATTATAAATAAATATATGAATTAAGGCTTAAATATATATTAAAAAATTTTAATGTCTGTTACTGGACAAATAAGTTCCTTGAGGAAAATTTACCATCAGTAGTAAGGTTGACTCCAAGATGCTTTAATCCCACTTCATCTCCCGGAGTAGGAATATGGGTCATATGCATCTCACAGCTCTTCAGCTGCGGGAGTTTACTCATTGCAAGTTCAGCAGTATGGCTTGTTGTTGCGCTGATTGAAAGCGCTATAAGTGTTTCTTCAAGATCCAGACTTTCTGAATCTGATTCAAAGATTCCTTTTTTAAGTTTTGCTATCTGGCTTATTACCTGTGGTGAAAGGAGCAATATCTCATCCGGGATGTTTGCAAGCACCTTAACTGCATTTAAAACAAGGCTTGAAGCTGCATGCATCAGTTTTGAATTCTTGCCCGTGATTATCCTTCCATCACTTAACTGGATTGCTGCCCCACAAAAAATCCCGTTATTTCCCTTGCCCTGAGCCTCACCATCTTCAGCGCTTTTTCTTGCAATGTTTACAACTGTCCTGTCCGTTACCTTTACACCCAGTTCTTCCATAAGAAGAGTTACCCTCTCGACAGTTTCCTTTTTTTCAAGCCCCATTATATATTCGGTATTATACCTGAAGTACCGCCTTATAAGTTCCTGTTTTGCAGCTTCCCTTACAACTTCATCATCGATTATCCCAAAACCTGCCCTGTTGACACCCATATCAGTCGGGGAATTATACGCAGGCATTTTTGAGCTTTTACCTGCAATTATCCTGCTTATAATAAGCTTCAGTATTGGAAAGCTTTCGACATCCCTGTTGTAATTGACTGCGACGATATCGTACTCATTTAAATGAAACGGGTCTACCAGATTAAAATCACTTATATCGGCTGTTGCAGCTTCATAAGCAATATTTACAGGATGTTTCAGCGGAAGGTTCCATATAGGAAAAGTCTCAAATTTTGCATAACCGGAATTTATTCCTCTTGAATGGTCATGGTATAACTGTGAAAGGCAGGTTGACAGTTTACCGCTGTTTGGCCCGGGAGCTGTTACAACTACAACTGGTTTGGAAGTGCTTATATATTCATTTTTTCCAAAACCTTTTTCGCTGCAGATTTTATCTATGTCTGCGGGATAACCGTCTATTGGATAATGCAAATAAACTTTTACTCCCCTTCTTTCAAGCTTATTCTTGAAAACAGTTGCTGAAGACTGCCCGGTAAATCTTGTGATTATAACTGCAAGAATATCAAGCCCCCATTTACGAAGGTCGTCAATTAGTTTCATTGTGGCAATATCATATGTAATCCCGAAATCACCCCTAACCCTTCCACTCTCTATGTCTCCTGCATAAATGCAAAGGATTATATCCAGTTTATCTTTAAGAGATTGCAGCAGCCTTATTTTGACATTGGGTTCATATCCGGGGAGCACTCTTGCAGCATGGTAGTCGTAACAAAGTTTACCGCCGAATTCCAGATAGAGCTTATTATCAAATTTTGTGACCCTTTCAACTATTGCTGCAGTCTGCTCTTTAAGGTACTTATCATTATCGAATCCTTTTTTTTGCATTGCTCCCCCGTGGATAAAAAATTTACAATTTCACTTAATTATTATATCCTACTGCTAATATGAAATATAAGACATCTGCATTATCCGGCTGAAAGTACATGTCCGACTTTCTTTTTTTATAATAATAACTGGACCGTCACTACTTTATACTCTTTATTATAGCAGATGCAATAAAAAGGTTTTCGGGGAGAAAAAAAATTAATAACAGAATACCGGTAAAAAACAGGCGCAATAAAGCACTTATAAGAATCATTGCTTTATTTATAATTGCTTTTTCTTTTTTTTCAATCTGCAGTAATTATTCTTTTCCAGCCGCTATAAATGCTGAGACTGGTGGAGCAGATTTGGACCTTATTAAAAAAGAAAAAGAGGAAACTCAGAAAAAAATAGAAGATGCCCAAAAAGAGCAGGATGCTTATGCAGCGCAGGTGGAACAGGTTGAAGTAAAGCTGCTGGATGCATTGGGCGAACTTGAAGAGTTGAATTCGAAACAGGCAGCAACAAAGAGCAGGATAGACCAGGCAACATTAAAGCTTGTTGAAAACGAACAGGAAATAAGCGTGATTGAAAAGGAGCTGGAGAAAAAAACCTCTGTCCTTAATGAAAGAGTAGCAGAAATATATAAAAATAATAACCGCAGCATCCTGGATGTCCTTTTAAAAACTGAAGATTTCCTTGAATTTGTTTCAAGGTTAAAACTGATGAATATACTGCTGAAACAGGATGTCGAAGTAATAGATGAGATAAAGGAAAAAAAATCCAGGCTGCTCAGAATAAATAACGATATACTTGATTTGCGCCAGCAGCTGAAAACTGAACAGCAAAACATTGGAAGGCTTGTTGAACAATCAGCAGAAAAAAAGAATGAAATAGAACAGATATACAATGAGAAGTCAGAACTTTTTTCTGTTGCCAAAGCAAATAAAGATGCTCTTATCGCTATGGAAAACCAGCTTAGCGCAAAGGAAGCTGAGATATCCAATATGCTTACAGGATATGAATATGGTGATGCCCCATCAGGCAAAATGCTCTGGCCGGCAAATGGCAAGCTGTCATCAGGATTTGGCTACAGGACCAGCCCGACAACAGGCCGCAGCAGGATGCATAACGGAATTGATATTTTTGCGCCTGTCGGGACACCGGTAATAGCAGCTGATTCTGGCCAGGTTATAAAAGCCGGGTACGAGGGAGGCTATGGTTATTCAATACTGGTATACCACGGAGGCGGAATTGCTACTTTTTATGCCCATCTTTCAGGTTTTAATATCACAGGCGGCCAGTATGTTCAAAAAGGCCAGATAATAGGTTATGTCGGCACCACCGGATATACGACCGGCCCGCACCTGCATTTTGAAGTCAGGGTAAAAGGCAATGCCAGAAATCCTAATGAATATCTTTTCTGAATTTTTACTTATTTGCCATTTTCGTTACTTTAAGTATCTCGTCAATCATTTCCAGCTTGCGCTTTTCCTGGTTTGATTTGACTGCTGATGTGAAGCAGTGTCGCAGGTGATTTTCCATAAGTATCCGGTGGGCGGACTTGAGCAATCCAATGACTGCCAGATTCTGCTGCATTATATCAATACAATACTGGTCACTTTCCACCATACTTATAATCTTGTCCAGGTGTGACCTGGCTTTTTTAAAATTCAATAAAGAATCCGCTTTCTCAAGCCCGTTTTTGGCCATTTTTTCCTCCATAAAAAATTATCAATTCCTAAAAAAATTAATTATTCAAAGCAAATAATTCCCTGCTTCTATTTTTTACTAAAAAACAGGGCTTATAATACCCATTGAAACAAGTGCATTTATAAAATTAAAAACTGCAAAAAATATTATTATAAATCCGGCTGTTTTATAAAAAACAGTCCCGTAAGGTTTTTTTGCAAAACTTACACTCGTAAAAGAAAACGCTGCAAGCACAGGCAGCGTGCCCGCTGCAAATACAAGCATTATCAATGCTCCATCCCAGAAATTTCCTGTAACCATTGAGCTTATCTGCATAGACTGTGTAAACCCGCAAGGCAGGAAAAAAGTGGCCGCACCAAGTATTAAAGGAGCCAGTTTATTTTTCAGGTTATCATTTTTAATTATTTTTTCAGTAAAAGATTTTGGAAGCCTTAACTGGAATTTTGCCAGAAATGGAAACAGATCCAGCAGGTTTACACCAAGTACAAGCATTACAGCAAAAAGTATTATGCTTATTATAAAATAAAAGACAGGGCTGATTGTAAATACTGAGCCGGCAAGCCCAAGGACGCCTCCGAGTACGAAAAAACCTGCGAGCCTTGAAAAATGAAAAAAAAGAAGAGGCCGGACTTTTTCTTTTGATCTGGCATAATTTGATGATATTGAAAGTACGAGCCCTCCGACTACGGCCATACATGAAGAAAGTGAAGCAATTATGCCGATTATAAAAATGACTCCAAGTGAAAGGTCCTGCACCTGAAGAAGGTTAACAAAACCTGATTTTTGAAGAAAAATAAAACCTGTTATTAAAATTGCAGCAGTAAAAAACCCGATAATGATATCCCTGTATTTTTTTCTGTCAATTGCCCTATGCCTTGAGACAGTATAGCCGTCTTTGCGTATCAAGCCGTTAATACCTGCTATAAGCTCATCTTCTTCAATATCTGAAAGGCACTCAAAATAAATTTTTTTCTCAGCCATTACCGCATTGACATTTTTAATAAGGCCCGATGAAGACAGTTTTTTCTCAATGACTATTTCACATGCAGAACAATGCATGCCGCTTACAAACAGCTCATATTTTATACCCTTTTTTATTGTTTCAATGCTCATAATTTGGCAAACCTAAGCCTCAGGGAATTAACTACAACTGAGACGCTGCTGAAAGCCATTGCAAGGCCGGCAAATACAGGATTTAAAAGTATTCCCCATAAAGGATAGAGTAAACCTGCCGCAACCGGGATACCTATCAAATTATAAATAAATGCCCAGAAGAGATTCTGCCTTATTGTCCTCATCGTTTTCCTGGAAAGCTTTACAGCCTGGGGTATTTTAATAATATCTCCTGCCAGTAAAGTAATGTCTGCAGACTCTATTGCGACATCAGTTCCTGTTCCCATGGCAATCCCGACATCTGCCTGTACAAGCGCAGGGGCGTCATTAATGCCATCTCCGGCCATTGCCACGCTCAATCCGCTTTGCTGCAGCTCCCTGACCTTTAATGCCTTATCTTTTGGAAGCACCTCGGCATATACCTGGTCTATGCCTACCTGCCTGGCAATATTTTCTGCAGTATTTTTATTATCTCCCGAAATCATTATTACTTTTATGCCAAGTTTATGAAGTTCGCTGACTGCTTTAATGCTGGACTCTTTTAAAGTATCTGCTATCGCAATAGTTGCAATTACCCTTTTATTGTCTGCAAATAATACGGGGGTCTTTCCCTGGCCGGTTATTTCTGTAACAGGGTTTCTGTCATATTTAATTCCAAGGCTGTCCATCAGGCCCGGATTGCCCGCATAATAAGTACTGCCTTCAATATCGCCTTTTATTCCCATTCCTTCAAGGTTTAAGAAACCTGTTACTTCTATTAACCCTTCAGCAAGTGATTTTGCTTTTTTAACTATAGACTGCGCAAGCGGATGTTCTGAGTTGTTTTCCAGGGAAGCAATCATTTTTAATGCTGTTTTTTCATCAATATCATCAGCATTAAGTAAAAAATCAGTAACTGAGGGTTCTCCTTTTGTAATGGTCCCTGTCTTATCAACGACAATTGTGTTTACTCTGTGCAGTTTTTCAAGGCTTTCAGCATTTTTTATTAAAATGCCGTATTGCGCACCTTTTCCTACCCCGACAATTATTGCCGTCGGTGTTGCAAGACCCAGTGCACATGGGCAGGCAATTACCAGGACACCTACAAAACTTAAAAGCCCAAACCGGAAAGCTTCATTTAAAGGCATATAAATTCTTCCTGCTATGAGCCAGGTTGCAAGTGCAGCAAAGGCAATCCCCATTACAATTGGCACAAAGATTCCTGAGATTTTGTCTGCAAGCCGCTGTATTGGAGCCTTTGAACCCTGTGCTTCTTCAACCATATTTATTATCCGGGCCAGCATGGTATCAGAACCTATTCTTGTCGCCTTAAACTTAAATGAACCCTGCTTATTTATGGTCCCGCCGATAACTGCACTTCCTTCTTTCTTATCGACAGGTATTGATTCGCCCGTTACCATTGATTCATCAATAGATGAAAATCCTTCAATAATTGTCCCGTCAACAGGAATCTTTCCTCCGGGCTTTACTACAACAATATCATTTATCTCTACCTGTTCCACAGGTATTTCAACTTCAGCATTTTCCCGAAGGACAACCGCTGTCTTTGCCGCAAGATTGATGAGCTTTTCAATTGCTTCACCGGTCCTGATTTTTGAACTTGCTTCAAGGTATTTACCCATGTAGACAAATCCGATTACTACAATAGTGACATCAAAATAATTCATTATCGGCAATCCCAGATAATCCCTTATGTTAGGGAAAAGTACGATTAAAGCGCTGTAAAGATATGCCGACAGGGTACCGATCCCCACAAGAGTATCCATGTTTGCAGCCCTGTATCGTATAAAATTAACAATTCCTTTTAAAAACGGGCGGCCTATCCAGAAAAGTACCACTGATGCAAGAATAAGAAGTATGATTGAATAAAGTTCATGCGGAAGGAAAAAATAGGGTATTTGTTTATTGCCAGTAGCTGCAATTTCCCACATCATGAGCACAAAAACCATAATAGCAATTGGCATCACAAAATATACTTTAATCTTCTTGTCTTCAAGGTCAGCAAGCCTTGCCTGTTTGCCAGTATTTTGGGTATTATATGTGTTTTGAGCCTTATCAGATATATTTTTGCCGGAAACCGGACTTGCGCAACTTTCATCTGTCTGTCCATCAGGTAAAATCCTGCAACTGGCACTTTCCTGTCCTCCGGTTTTTTTTAATCCGCTTATTTGGAGGCTATCCAGAATTTCATAACCATATTTTTTTATTGCATCATTTATCCCGCTGATTGAAATCTTTTCAGGCTCATATTCCACTAATGCATTTTCAGTGGCAAAATTTACATTTACCGCCGATACGCCATCAAGCTTTGAAATGACCTTTTCTATTGTCATTGCACAACTTGCGCAAGTCATTCCCTTTATAGACAATGTTATTTTTTCCATTTTAATTACCCTCTATTGAAGGATACCACTGGCTTCTCCATTCACTGAGCATGCTGATACTATTTTTCAGGAAATTTTCCACGTCATCTGCATTATTTAAGATTTCAGGGCGCAAAGATTTATATCTTATCTCTTTTGTCATTTTTATACCTTCTTCATGATGCGTAATAATTGCATTAAGAAACCTGAGATCGAATTTTTCATCGAAGCTGCCCAGGTTTGGAACCTCTGATGCTGCAATCTTTTTGCCATTATTGAACCATTCTTTTTTCCAGGCATATAATTCATTGATTGCAGAAGGTTCATTTTTAATTATTTCATCTGCAAGAGAAATTATTTCCTGCCGTTCGGAATATTTTTTTGCCTGCTCTGCAAGTTTTATTGCTGAAAGATGATGTGCAATCATTGCATCTATATAACGCAGATCCACATATCTGTCAGCCTGGCCAAGGCCAGTCATATGGCTGTTTGAATAACTATCCATTGAGTAGAAAGGCGTAAGTATATATCCTGCACCGATGCCAATTACAAATGCTGCTATTATTAATGCTATTGCAAGTGATTTTGCCATTTTAACCGGTTCTCCTTTCCTTATCCTTTTTGCACAACATCAGCAAGTTTGTAGTCGGGCAACTCTTTAAATGCTTCTTCAAGTTTTTCTTGAACGGCTGAAAAATCTTCATTTCCAATTTCTGCTGTACCATTTCCTGATGCAGTATCAATTTTTATATTGCTGAATCCATGGTCCTCCAATGTAAGAGATATAAGGTTTACACAACCATGGCAGTGTATCCCTTTAATGTTGTATTGCACTATCATTTAAACATCCCTTTCTGTAAATTCTAAAAAAATCAGTTAAAAATTATTTCAAAAGTATACATACCCATACTGCAGGTACCCAAAAGCCTGGTCCCTTTTTCCTGGGTCCCTAATTCTACTTCAGTTATGCCGTTAATTGGCAATGTCTCATTTACCCCAAGCGCCGGTATGCGAAAAGACCTTTCACAACCGTATGCATTATCTGATTTTATTATAAGTACCGACTCAATACCTGCTTTTGCATTAAGTTCTTCAGGAAAATAACCGCCGTTTGCTGTTACTTCTATTGCCTGTATATCTCCAGAAATATAAACATTCCCACTGTTGCCTGTGTTACTTTCTGCAGCAGAATCAATAGTATCCGGCAGTGCCGTTTTGCATGATGCAAGCAGTATTACTGAAATGAAAATAATTGCCAGAATAATTTTAACAATAATTCTGCTTTTAAAATATGACGCTACCCCATTTTTTATTATTTCTTTCCGGTTTCCCATAATTATTAGCTCCAAAATTTTTTTATAATTAATTGTATTTACCTATACCTATGGTATAGGTGCAATATTAATATATATTATGCAGAGAAGTCAAGATGTATTTTACAGAAATACTTATTGTAGGGTACTGATTTACTGCAGGCGCATTTTATTTTTTTATCCTGCAGAGATAATGTATCCATGGGCTGGCTGCAAGACCTGTTGCTGATATTTCTTCTTTTCCCTCTTGTGAAAAAGCTCTTATGTACTCAAAACCGGCCTGCTTTAGCTGTTCTGCCTGGAAACTGCAGGAAACATAAAAAATTTTTGCTTTACCCTCCAGGGAGTTATCATATATGCCCATAAAACCTTTACTGCGGGCTTTTTCAATTATTTTTACAGCTGAAAGCCCCCTGTTTAAAATTTTTAACCTTAAATAGACAAAAAAGCTCTTAAATGCAGCTTGTGATTTACTAACAAAATTATTTTTCCTGCCTTTTTTATTTGAAAAGGTTTTTTTATAGATATACCTCATCGAAAACAGCTCCTCCAGCCCTTCCCAGCCAAGATTATGGGAAGAAAAAAAGAAATATCCGCCGTTTGAGAGCACCCTTTTTACCTCATAAACAGCAGCCAGCCTGTCATTAAATCCAAAACTGTCAATACCATTAAAGCTGAAAAGAACAAAATCAAAACTGTCATCCTTAAAGTAATCCATTTTCCTTGCGTCGCAATCGATGAAATCATACTTCTCGTGATATTTCTTCCGGCATTCCTTAATCATTGAAGCCGCATAATCAGCACCAATATAGCTTTTAACTACCGGAGCAAAATACTTTGTAGTCCTTCCGGCCCCGACGCCCATATCAAGCATCCTTGCTCCAGAGAGAAACGCGCCCAGTGTTTCAAGGATATTCTTCTCAGCCATAAAAAGGTAATCCCTTCTGGCATAATCACTGTATATGCTTTTCCTGTTATAGAGTTTTTGCTGGGACATAATGCAAAACTGCTTACAGCACTTTCTTTTTGGATATTTAATAAAAAATATAAAAAAGTATTAATGATGGAAATAATACAAAAAATAGTTTTTAAACTCAACGATACCGTTAAATACAGGCTCATTCAGCAATTCGGCCTTTTTCCACTTATATTATTATTTAATATTATGTAAATATTATTTTATTATTTATATAAAATTTATATTTTTATTATATATTTAGCTATAATTTAATATAATAAAATTATTTGTTTGTCAAAAGCTGTTATATAAAATCTTAATATAAATGTTTGATTTTGCATGGGTGTGTTTATATAATATTTGCAATATAAATAAGTCATTAAAGATATGGAAAATAAAAAAAGAGAAAAACGCCTTACTGAAGAATTTGGAATAAAGAAGTTCAGCAGCATTAGCGACCTGGAAACAGAAGTAATGAAAATAATGTGGGAAATCGGCCAGGCCACAGTAAGAGATGTGCATGAGCTTATGCTCAAGCAGGAGCTGGAGAAAAAAGATTCCGGTTTCATCCCATATACGACAGTTATGGCAACAATGGCATCGCTTGCAGAAAAAGGCCTTCTGAAACAGGATAAAAGCAATAAGACTTTTGTCTACTCTGCAGCCATAGATAACAGGTCTTTATCTGACAGCATCATAAAATCAGTTGCAGAAAAGCTTCTGGATAAAGCATCGAAGGAACTGATATATAAATTCCTTAGTACTGCTTCAGAAGTCCCAATTGAAAAAATTAACAAATTGCTGGATAGCTTAAAAAACAAGAATAAATAAACTTTTGGCCGGACCAGTCCGATGTTTTTTCTGAATTTACTCTTAAATTATTTATTGCCGGTAATGTTTGACAGTATTATGGTTTTATTGCTGGCATTATTTTGCCTTTCCATTTTCAGGATTAAGGATCCCGGTATAAGAATTCTGTTTTTCTTTCTCCCCCTGTTAAAACCTTTTCTTGTAATACTTGAAAGAATAAATATTAATAAATTTTATTTCCAGCATAATAAAAGTTCAATCGGATTAAGGTTTCCCGACCCCCAGAGTTTAATAAAACATGGCTCAGACAACAGTTTTACTGCAATTCTTTCATCAGATACCAACTATATTATCCTGCTGGTTGTAATTGCCGCTATCCTTATCCTGCTTTTAATCAGGTGGATAAACCTTGCAATGTTTTACAGAAGCCTTGCATACGAGGAAAAAGTAGGCAGAAAAGATGTACCTGATATTTATAAAGTCATAGATGATTTTATCTCAAGAACAGGAATTGCAGGGCCGGATGTCAGCCTTACGTATAAAACTTACACTTCCCCTTTCATTGTCGGCTTAAAAAAATTTACACTTGTAATATCCCCGGTGCTTGCCGATGCACTTAATGAAAGTGAAAAAACAACACTTATACAGCATGAGCTGGGACATATAAAGAGAAAAGACAATCTTATTGGATGGGTGGCCCTTATCTTAAGGGACCTGAGCTTTTTTAATCCTGCAGCTTATATAGCATACTATCTTATAAGGTCAGAACAGGAAAGAGCATGTGACAGATTTGTTGTGCAATATTCCGGAAGGCCCGCAAATACAATTGCAAGAGACATATTGAATTCGGTACTGAAGCTTAAATCACTTATAAAAAAACCCGGACCCCTTATTCCGGCAACAAGCTCGACTTTTACATTATCAGCATTTTTTTACCGGAAGCGGCTTGAGAACAGGATAGATGCAATAATATCATCATCCGGAAAAAGCATTAACATCAGGCTGGCTCCCAAAATACTTATGTATATTCTTTTTTTATTTTTGCTTTTAATACAGATTGTTATTACTTTTAAATCAGGCTCCCATATTTTTATATTAAGATAGTCTTATTTGAGTTATCTGCAGAGATTGCATGCAGCCTGTGTGAAGACTTCAGAGGCGTGTCTGATACACCCCCCAACCAAAGTAGCGGAAAAATACTGGAAAAATATATCCGCTGATTTTGCAGGAATCTAAAGCTCATTTATATTTTTAACAATATTGTTTTATTAAAATATCTTACTCAAAGAACAGGTTTTCCAGGTAATCAGAAATAACATCTGTACGTTTATAGCCCTGTGATTTCAACAAATCAAGATATTCATCAATCTTGCCGCCAAAACCGGTCCCGGCAAACCTTGTTGAATTCTTTTTAAAATCTTCAAGACGTTCAGGCAATATTTTACCATTGAAATCAAATACCGGAGTATTATCTATGCCTGCCATATATACCCAAAGCTTTCCATTTAGCATATTGATAATATAATATATCCTTGCAAACCCGGGGTATTTTGATTCAAAATCATAAAGGCTTATTATCCTTTCGACATACTCATCCAGGGAAATTGTCAGCCCTGCATCCGATACAGACGGTGTATCAGATTCCTGAGCCATTATATCAATATAACCTTTCATCTGGTTTGAAAGATAACCATAATATTGCTTATATGCTGAATAATCCACTACCGGCCATATATAACCTTCGGAACTTATAAGTTTATACTTTCTGTTTAAGGTTTGTGCAGCCAGCTCACTTATTTCCTTATCTGTTGATTCCTTTAGAATTTCAAGGTCCGTAGTTCCCCCAAAATCTGACCACAACTTCTGCTGTATTTCACTTTCATAATAACTGTCTGAAAATAATTCAAGTTCGTTTTCAGAAAACTCTATTGCAAAATCTACCATTGCATCAGCAAAGCCTGTGTCTGCATCTGCTATATTATCGTCTATGAATCCGAATATTTTTCCAGGGTTTGATTCAGTTTCCCGTAATTTGTCAAAATCTCTTTCTGCTTTTGCAGTAAGCCTGTCGTCAGCTATCATGGTTTTTGCAGATTTTTCAAGGTCATACATATAAACTGTACCTGCCTGGCTCTCTTTATCTTCATAGGACTGGTATATTATTTTTTTTCCGTCTGATGATATCCCTGCCAGGTAATCTTCCACGGAATTATCTGTAAGATTTATAAGCCCGCTGCCATCGCTATTAATCAAATATATGTCACTTAAACCATCCATATCTGAATTAAATACAATAGTTTTATCTTCCCGGGCCCATATCGGCATTCTGCTGTAGGACATATTATCCGTGATTTTTTTTACATTCAGTGTATTTAAATCCAGCAGGAATATATCAAAAACAGTGCTGTCAATCTCTCCGCCTGCATAAAGTATTGTCTTCCCGTCTGTTGAAAAAGACAGGTTCTGTTCAAAAAAATCATCACTTGTAATCTTTTTACCGCCTGTCCCGTCCGGTGAAATGCTGTAAATGTCAAAAGTTGTACCTGATGAAGACACATAATATATTGTCTTCCCGTCCGGTGACCATACAGGGCTGTAGTCCTCGCCCTGGCTGGCTGTAATATTATGCTTGCCGCTGCCGTCAATGTTTATTGTATAGATATCTGAATTGCCGCTTTCATCTGAGTAATAACATATCTTTTTCCCGTCCGGCGACCAAACCGGCATGTAATCACCAGCAGTGTCATTATCAGTAAGGTTTGTTAACCCTGTGCCGTCAGTATTCATAATATAAATATCATAGTCACCATCATTATTTGAGTAAAAAGCGACAAGGCTTGCGTCAGGAGAAAGTACGGGGCTGAAATTTTTGCTGTATCTTCCTGTAAGTTTTTTTATTCCGGAGCCATCATCATAGACAAGGACGATATATGAATTTACACCATCCGGGGCAGATATCTCGATAACTGAAAAGCCCGGGGTTTCATTATCCTGCAGGCTCCCGTTTGAAGTGGCCGCACCTTCTTTAATATCATCATTTTTACTAACCTGGCTTTTATTTTCTATTTCAGTTTTGCCTGCAGTATCTTCTGTATTATCACTTGAAATATCTTTGGCGCCGGCTTTTTCATTTCCAGAACATGATGAGACTAATAATATGACGGCTATTAATATTAAAATTAAAGGTATTAAAATAACGGTTTTGACTTTTTTCATTATTGATTTTATCTCCTTGCGGCTAATAAAGATTTAACTTTAAAAAACTGCTATGAATAACTCATGAAATCTTAAGTTTTTCTCTTTCAAGAATATTATTTCTATAAATAGCTCCATGTCGCTTTTTTAAGCCCTATGCATTCATAGTTGCAGGGAGCAGGTTTTCTTCCAAAACATATGCCCCACTGCTCATAAAAGGAAATATTGCCTTCGCTAACATGCCTTTGTTCAATTGCTGTCTCAGTCGGTATATATTCAATATTTCCTTCATAAAGCCCGGTTACAGTAACGCCTGATATCCCTTTTAAAAGAAGGAGTACCGCACCCGCGCCAGTATCTTTGCCGAAATTGGCATCCAGTGCGCTTGTGCTGCCTGAACGTACCAGATATCCGGGTACAGTTTCCCTTACCTGGGGGACCTCATTCATCTTTTCAACATATAGTCCCTGTTTTTTCATGAATTCAACAAATCCCGGATCGTTTTTTATCCGTTGGGTAAGCTGTTCACGGACATATTTTCCTACACCCGAGAGTTTTTTGTGCCCGAAAGAGTCTATTGCAACGGAATCGTCTGTAATCGACTGGCCGGTAATGTCAGACATCCCCTCTGCAGCAACTATTACATATGTCCCGGCCTTGTATTCACTTTCGGCTACGCGCCTCATAAAAGTATTTTTCATATGCTCATACACTATGTCAAAATCCATTGGCACCTCGGGTATAAGAATACAGTCTGCATCTGCAGCAATACCTCCCCTGAAAGCAGTATGGCCCGCATATCTTCCAAAAACTTCTATAACCATTACCCTGTTGTGGCTGTTACCTGTTGTTTTCAGCTCATTAATATAATGTGCTATCCTGTTTACAGAAGAATCACCGCCTACTGAATAGGTATGCAGGTCAAGGTCCATGGTCTTTGGCACATGCACACATGGTATTCCATTATTATTAAGGTCCACTACCACGCTTCCGGTGTCATCCCCGCCTGAAATTATAAGTGCCCCTATATTGAATTTTTCAAGGCCTGCCATTATTTTTTTATATTTATCAGGGTCTTCAATTAATGATATCTTGACCCTTGAGTTGCCTGCTTCTGAGCCTGCAGTCATTGAAGAAATCTGCTCTATTTTTTTTGTATCCATCCTGATTATATTGCCGCTGTCATAAAGATTATATAAGCCTGCATACCCGTTTGGTATTACATAAATTTCCAGGCCATATGCCAGCGCCATTCCTGCAGCACCCTTAATGACTGCGTTCAATCCGCCACAGTCTCCTCCACTTGTAATTAAACCTATTGCTTTACCTTCCAACACTTCTATACCCTTTCTGCTAAAAAGTTTTCATGGTTTTTAAAACAGGATTTTAAAACATATTTTAAATGAAATTTATACTGAAAATTATACTAATAAAAAAATTTTTTCTCTATGTATTTGAATCCATATTCATTTGAATCTCATCACTTTTGCTCCCGGTCTTATATTTAAAAAAGCCGCATTATATTTATTTAGTATGAGCTTTGTGATATTTTTGACTTGAGTATGCTTATTCTGGTAAAATTTTAACTCCGGGCGGTTAGCTCAGCTGGTTAGAGCGCTGCGTCGACATCGCAGAGGTCACTGGTTCAAATCCAGTATCGCCCACCATTTTTA
>CAZGTW010000022.1:0-17222 GCA_964528815.1 uncultured Actinomycetota bacterium
TTGAGGGAAGGTCCATCTCTTTTTTTTCAAACATTTTTTCTCCAGTCTTTTTGATTTATAAGTGTACAGTATTTCTTTTACAGATAATTCCAGAAGTCAAAATTTTTATTAAATTTATATCTGACAGATTTATATTATTGTAAAAAAACAGGCTAAGCACAATATAATTTTGAACTATATCTTGTTTTTAAGCGCAATTTCAAATATTTCCACGACTTCCTTTTTACCCAGTTTCAAAAAGTTCCCTATAGGACCCCACTGGAGCTCTTTTTGCGCCATCTCTTCAAATTTTTCACTGTTTATCCCCAGTTCTTCAAGGCTTGTTGCCAGGCCTATTGACCTGAAAAAAGATATGAGGCTTCTTATTCCATTAAGAGCCGTTTGGCCTGCGCTTCGGGGGAAGGGATCAACTCCCCATACCCTGCAGGCAAACTGTTCAAATTTTCTAATATTTTTTTTATAGACATATTTCATCCATGCCGGAAAAATAACTGCAAGGGCCTGGCCATGTACCACACCATAAACAGCCCCAAGTTCATGCCCCAGCTTGTGAGATGCCCAGTCTTCTATCCTGCCGGTACCAAGTATTCCATTATGGGCCAAAGTGCCTGCCCATAAAAGTTCCGCTCTGCTGTCATAATCAGAAGGATTTTTCAGCACCAGGGGCGTATTTGAAATAACTGTTTTTAAAGCGGCTTCACAAAGCCTGTCGGTCAAATCCGCCATGGGTGTATTTGTGAAGTATCTTTCCATAATATGGGCCATCATGTCTGCAGAGCCGCATGCAGTCTGGAAAGGGCCCACAGTAAAAGTCAGCTCGGGATTGAGAATGGCAAATTTTGGAAGTATCAGGTGGCTGTGGAAGCCTTTTTTCAGCAGGGTTTTTTCATTTGTTATAACAGTGACCACACTTGATTCGCTGCCGGCAGCAGGAATAGTCAGTACGACCCCCAGAGGTATTGCACTTTCGGGTTTTGACTTGGCTACAAAAAAATCCCATACATCACCATCGTAATCAATACCCAAGGCTATTGCTTTTGCAGAATCTATTACGCTCCCGCCCCCAACAGCAAGTATAAAACCGATTTTTTCTTTCCTGCATATATTTATGCCCTCGTAAATCTTTTCCAGCACAGGATTCGGCCTTACACCTCCAAGCTCAAAAACAGCAATGTCCTGCTGCTCAAGAGATTGCTTAATCCTGCTGTAAAGGCCCGTCTTTTTTATAGTGTCTCCTCCATAATGGAGCAATACCCTGCTGGAGTATTTTTTTACTTCCCTGCCCGCATCATTTTCGGTTTGTTTGCCGAAGATTATCTCTGTGGTATTGTGAAACCTGAAATTTTCCAATGTATCGTCCTTACTGCTAAAATTTATTATCTATACCAGGTCACAAGCCTGGTCGGGCATCCATTTTGCATCCTTTCCTTCCCATTTGACATTGCAGCCAATAGGGTTAGTAACAGCAACAGATATCCTCCTGCCCGCAAAATATTCTTCAAGTGCATTTTCGAGGTCGTTTACTGTAACGAGGTTTGGGTCCTTAGGGTTATCAACTGCTCTTCCTGTATAAACCAGTTTGCGGTTTTCGTCAAACACATAAAAATGCGGGGTCCTTAATGCCCCGTAAGCAAGGGCAACTTTCTGCATTGGGTCATAAAGATATATCCATGGAAATTTGTTCGCCCTCATCCTGTCAACCATATTTTCGAAAGAATCTTCTTCATATGTGTTTTTACTGTTTGAATTAATAGCAACAAACCTTGCCCCCCGGCCATGGAAGCGTTCAGCGGTCTTCCTGGTGATTTCATCGGAACCTTTTACATACGGGCAATGGTTGCAGGTAAAAAAAATTACAAGAACCTTTGCGTCATCAAAGTCCCTTATCGTATATATCTTCCCGTCAGTAGAAGCAAGCATAAAATCCGGTGCCCTGTCACCAATTGCTAGAGTAAAACCCATTTTAACCTCCATATTTTTTAAATATACTTCCGGCACTTACATGCAGCAGGTGTCCGCCTGTTTTTAATTGCATATGCCAATCTTATGCAGGGGTAAATTATATAATAAAATATATTTTATATCCTCTGCAATAATGCTTTAAATATTTTACTGAAAAGATGTAAAAAATAGCATATAATCTATTTCTACATATTATAAAGCAAAAAAGAATATTTGGATGGAAAGTTATGAAGAAAGTATTTATTTATGGCATTGCCATAATATTTTTAACAGCGACAGCTTTAATAGCAGTATCAGGTCTTACAGGGTGCACTACTACTGCACAGACAATCCCGACTATCGCCACTGCCATAGAAAGCACGACAGCGACTACAGTAGTGCCTGCTGTACCGGCAACAGAAGAGACAGCAGCTGAAGAAAAAATCCCCGCAAATTTTGAGCTTGTTTATGTGCCAAAGGTCGATGTGCCCTGGTTTGACGTTGTACAGAAAGGCATTGAACAGTGTGCAAAAGATTATGGTTTCAAGGTTACGGTGACTGCGCCCCCTAAACTGGACCCGGCAATCCAGGCACAGGTTGTACTTGACCTTATCGGTAAAACAGCCGATGCAGTAATTGTCTGTCCCATAGAGGAGACTTCAATGGATACTGCACTGGAAAAAGCCGTCAGTGCAGGGATAATGACTTTTGCCAGCGAGGGACGCAATCTTAAGAATATAAGTTATGATTTTGAATCAATTTCCAATGAGGAATTCGGCAAAGCTATAATGCAGTCTGCTATAAAATATTCAGGAGCCAGCGGCAGTTATGCAATTTCGGTCGGGTTTTTAGATTCAAAAGCGCAAAATGAGTGGGCAGATGCAGAAATCGCCCTCCAGAAAGAAGCGGCACCTTCAATGTCAAATGCTCTTGGTTATGCAAAGGGTACAGACAGGTTCCAGGACAGCGAAGACGAGGCCCTTGCTGTGACAAAAATAACCGAAGTAATTACTGCAAATGCCGGTTTAAAAATGATTATAGGCAATTCAATGACCAGTGGTCCGGCTGCTGCAGAAGCCATAGCGAAGCAGAAACTTAAAGGGAAATTGCTTTTTGTTGGAACAGGGCTGCCCCTTACTGTCGGTGAACATATTAAAGAAGGTATTGTACAGGAAGCATTTTTCTGGGATCCATACCTGACAGGTTACTCACTGGGATATATGGCATTTAAAGCCTGGGAAGGAAAACCGCTTACAGCAGGCGACTCAGTTTTAATGCCGGGAGGAGTAAAGCTTGCAGGATATGAAAAACTGACAGAAAATACAAGCGATGCACAAGTCAAAATAATCAGCGGAAATGCAAACGTTTCTGTAAATAAAGAAAACCTGGACAGCTGGTACAAGAAATTTGAAGAATATGGCTGGCCCCAATTTTAATATCCTAAAAGGCTATATTGCCATAACCAAGCCAAAACTTGTAATACTTCTCTTTTTCACAGGATTTGTAAGCACAATTATAGCTTCAAGCCAGTATGGTTTTAACTGGGCGGAAATATCAATGATATCAGTTGCCATAATCCTTGGTGTCATGGGTTCCAATGCGACCACTGCATTTATAGACCGGGAAATGGACAATATAATGGACAGGACCGGTAAAAGGCCCGTTCCTTCAGGAGTGATAAATCCACCTGTAAAAGCACTGGTATTCGGGGTGGCCCTTGTTTTAAGCGGCATAATAATAGGCGCATTTACCAGCTTTTATGCAGCATTTTTTATCTTTCTCGGTTTTATAGACAGTGCGCTTATATACAATGCATTATCAAAGAAGCGCTCACCTCTCAGTATTGTATATGGGGCCCCCGCAGGCGGCATGCCTGTACTGGCGGGCTGGATAGCAGTTTCAAATTCCCGGCTGGACCTTATTGCAGTACTTATGTTTCTGCTTGTAATAATCTGGACCCCGATGCATATATGGAGCCTGGCGTTTTTTTACAGGGAAGACTATAAAAAGGCAGGGGTACCTATGCTGCCCTCAATCTGGCCATCCAGAAAAGTTTTTCTTCTGATTGGCGGACTTAATATCCTTCTTGTATTTTTTTCTGTTTTCATAGGATTTTTTTACAGATTGAGCCTGCTATATATCATAGCCTCTACGGCCCTCGGGGCAGCTATTCTTGTGCTCAGCGCAATACTTGTAATAAACAATAAAAAAAGTGCCGCCTGGATACTGTTTAAATTTTCCAGCCCGTATCTGGCGGTTATATTTTTACTGTTACTCGTGGAGCACTTATGGATCTGAAAAGTTTTAAAGGGTTTTGCATTCCTTGCAGGGAATTCTACAGCAGGGACACGGCAGAAGTGGCAAAGGACCTGCTGGGCAAACTTCTGGTAAAATCCGCTGGTGCAAACAGTATTTGTGCAGGTTATATTACAGAAACTGAAGCATATTATGGTGCCGAAGACCCTGCGAGCCACGCCCACAGGGGTATTACCCCGCGCTGTGAAATTATGTTCGGTAAAGCAGGCATTGCCTACGTTTATTTTTGTTATGGTTTCCACTATATGTTAAATGCGGTCACAGAAAAAGAGGGGGTGCCTGGCGCTGTTCTTATAAGGGCTGTAAGCCCGGTTTCAGGGCTCGAAGACATGTTTTCCAGAAGAAAAGTTTCAGAGGAAAAAAACCTGGCAAATGGCCCCGGTAAGCTGACAAGCGCTTTTGGAATAAATCTTGAAGACAACGGAAAAGACCTTACTGACCCTTCCGGGGATATTTGTATTCTTGAAAATAAAAACAATAGTGAAAAAGAATTAATAAATATAAAATCATCCTCAAGGATAGGAATAAAAAAAGGCAGAGACAAATACCTGAGGTTTTTTACGGACCGGTAACGGCAGGTTTTTAAAAAAGAATAAGAAAGATTAAATGTTTTTATTTTAGACTAATTTAGTATAATGTTTTTTGAAATCATTGATAAAGGCAGCAGATAAAGGCAATATTACAATAATTTAAAAAAGGATAAAAAATGATGGATATAGAAAAATTAAAAAAAGCCCCGGTTATGTCAAGGAGGATGTATATAATCAATTACTCGGCAAACAAAATGGGTATTGACATATATTATCTATTCGGGCTTTTAAACATGTATAATGCAAAAAACAGGGGCAGGTGGTTCTGGCAAAAAGCAGTTTTCCAGGGTGTACTCAAAGAATCATTTGAAAAATTCAATGGTTTTATGGATAAATTCTCTCAGCAGTTCAGGTCCATGGACGAAAGCACCATAAACAATAACCTTACTGAAGGGCAGAAGCTGCTTGAAAAACTTGTAACTGATCTTGAAACAAGCATGGTTTTAAACAGGGAAGATGACCAGACCTCTGTAAGGATGTATCTTGATGACAATATAAAAGGCTTAATAGACCAGAGCTTAAGGGAAATCCGCTGAATATTTACCCGCCGTTACCCGTGTCTTCTATTGTAAATACCTCTTTATATCGCCTGCCATCTTCGTAAATAAAATTACCGAACCGCAGGCTGGCATCAGGGTTATCAAATTCTGCAGCAATCCCGTATTCGCCTGCAAGCAGTTCGATTTCTGCGCGTGAATTTTTTTCAAGCCTTAAAATATTATACTGCGGGCCGCCTATATAAAGGATGAGCCCATATCCTGTTTTGTTATCGAAAGTAGTTCTTGCTGTGCCTTTCCCCGTAAAACTTCCAGCAGGTTCAGAAGGGACAATAACTTCATGCTCCATTTTATCTGTAAGATATAATTTTGCTTTTACAGTATTTTCCAGTATTTCGGGTTCCCTGTCCGGATAGTTTTTTAATATATAATCATAAGCTATCATGGACTCGGAATATCTTGCATCTAAAAAAAGCTCATCTGCAGCTTTAATGATTGTTTCCGGGGGTGCGCCTGAAAAGAAATAATCTGTCAGGACAGTGGTTTCATATTTTTTTTCATCGATTATTTCTGAAGGTATTTCATATATTTTTAAAAAACTTTTAATGCTTTCAGCATAGTTGCCCTCTATTTTGAGTTCTATTGCAATACTTACATAAGTACCAAAAAGCATATCATACGCTTCTGAATAATAATCACTGTCAGGATAACTATCAATTATCTGTTTAAGCAAAATAACGGCATCATCCCGGAGTTCGGCCCGCCGGTAAAGCGCTGCTGTTTCCATAAGGTATTCAGGTATCTTATATTTAGCAATAAAAGCATCATTTGTATCAGGGAAATTTTTTTCTATTTCCTGGAAGTAATCAACAGATTTAAGATAATCTGCAGCTGCCTGGCTGTACATCCTTTTTTCTGCCAGGCCCTTTGCAATCTGCATATAACACTCAGCAAAGATTTTCTTTACCTCAAGCTCGTCCTTATCTATTACCTCTTTTTTTATTGCTTCCTCAAGGTAAAAAATTGCTTCATTATATTTGCCGGACAGGTAATAACTATCGGGCAGTTTTTTCAGCGCTTCGCCTGCATATTTGCTGGTAGGATATTTTTCAAGAAGGTTTTTATAATCTGCCGCTGCCTGGATGTATTTTTTGTTTGTATAATTCTGCTCGGCAGAGTTTGCTATCGCAAATGGTCCATAAAAACCGGAAATTATAATTCCAGCGATAAAAATCAGAAAGAATAGTGTAAATATATAGCCGGATACGTTCCTTTTAACAAAATAAAATGTCAGCAGTATCATGTTTATTACTGCTGAAGGTATGCAGAAATAAACGAGCAGGTCAAAAAACTTACCCCTGTCTGAGAAAAAAAAGTATCCCATTCCAATAAAAACCAGAATAAATAAAACAATATAAAAAACTGCACCACCCCGTACAGCCCTTGTCCTGTTATATATTTGCATTTTTCTCCATTACTAATGTGTCCCAGTATATATCGTTATATAAATGATGTTTCTTTAATGTGTCAACAAGCACGAAACCGCAGTTTTCATAAACCTTCATTGCCCGGTGGTTATATTCATATACAAGCAACTTTATCGTCTGCAGCCCAAGTTCCCCGAATGCAAAATCAATAATGGTTTTTAAGGCATCGGTTCCATATCCTCTGTTCCAGTAATCCTTATTGCCTATAAACATCCCAAACTCACATGTTTTTTCATTCCAGTCTATTTTATGGAGCCCGCAGTTTCCAATATATTCACCATCGCAGCCGGATATTACTGCAAATACCAGGTCATTGTCTGAGCTTTCGATAAAATTAAACCAGTCAAGCTCCATTTCTTCTGTGATGTTTTTAACGCTGTTGCTTAAAAATTTGACCACCTCCGGATCCCTGAACCATTTTAAGCATGACGCAAGATCTTTTTTTTCTATTTTCCTCATGCTGACCCTTTCCCCTTTAAGGGAAGAGTTCCTGAAATGCCTGATTTTTTCCATATTCGGTCCGGCTCTTATATGGTTTTAATAATAGTTGATTTTTTAATCCTTTATTTCTTTTCGACTTTTTCAAGAAAAGCTTTTACCAGTTCTATAGGGAAAGGGAAAAGAATGGTGGAATTCTGTTCGGTTGCAATTTCCCTGAGTGTCTGTAAAAACCTCAACTGTACCGATACCGGGTAATCGCTTAATACTTTTGCAGCCTCGGATAATTTTTCGGACGCCTGGAACTCTCCTTCAGCATTTATTATCTTTGCTCTTCTTTCCCTTTCAGCTTCTGCCTGTTTTGCAAAGGCTCTCTGTATTGTCTGTGGCAGTTCAACATCTTTTATTTCAACTATGAGGACCTTTATGCCCCAGGGCTCTGTCTGTTCATCGATTACGACCTGAAGCTCATGGTTAATCTTGTCCCTGCGTGAAAGCAGGTCATCAAGTTCCACCTGGCCGAGTATGCTTCTTAAAGTAGTCTGGGATATCTGCAGTGTGGCCACCCTGAAGTTCTCGATAGCGATTACACTTTTTGCCGGATCCTCAACCCTGAAGTATGCGACTGCATTTACTTTGACAGGCACATTATCTTTTGTGATTATTTCCTGCGGGGGTACATCAAGGGTCACTATCCTGAGCTCGATTTTTAACATTTTATCTACAAAAGGTATGATTGCAAAAATTCCCGGTCCCCTTACGCCCCTGAGACGCCCAAACCTGAAGACCACACCTCTTTCATATTCCCTCAGGACCTTTATTGACATCGGAAGAAGTATCAGCAGCAGTATCACTATAATGACAGGCAGGATTATTGTTAAGAAAATCATATTTTATGCCTCCTTTAAAATAAAATTTGACACTCTGATAAAAATTATTTTATTACAGTTTTTACTTTTATGCATTGGATAATTATTATAGAATTATTTCACCAGTCTAAGTTTAAGATTTGCAGACAGGACAGATAATAAATTAATGGAGGAAAACAGTGAAAAAATGGGAATGCAGTGTTTGTGGTTATATTTATGATCCCGCCCAGGGGGACCCCGATAATGGCGTTAAGCCCGGTACGGATTTTGAAAAACTGCCGGCAGATTGGGTGTGCCCGGAATGTGGCGCATCAAAGGAAGAATTTGTCCCTGTAGATTAGTTTTATATCAGTGTGCCGGTATTTAATTTATATCCTGAGCTTTATTGCATTTACAGGGCATGAGTTTGCACAGAGCCCGCATAGAATGCATTTATCCTTATCAAATAAAAGGCGGCGGGTCACAGTATCTGCTGCAAGAGCTTGTGTCAGGCACAGTGAAGGGCACACCCCGCAGTGGACACACCTTTCCATGTCTACAATAATATCTTTTGAGGCATCCTGAATTGTTATGCCTTCACTTTCAAGAAACCTGATGCCCTCTTCAATCTGCTGTGTGCTGCCATTTATCTCGATAAGTATTTTGCCCTCAACATTTGCAGTTATTTCGGCCCTAAGTATGTTAAATTGCAGGTCATAATCTTTTACCAGCCTGTAAGTAATTGGTTTGGTTACAATTTTTTCGGGAAATGTCAGCACCAGCCTTTTTGAACTCATACCTCATCCCTTCCAAGTATATTCAGCACATTTATTTTTTCTTCAAATGGAAGTGCAGACACAGGGTTTGTGAGCAGGAAGCTTCCTTTTTTTATCCATTCTTTTAAGATATCTGCTATCTCAAGCGCCCTGCTGTAACTTGAAAGTGAACCTGTGGGCACTTTTTTACCCTTCAAATTGATAAAACCGCTCCTAAGCTGCCCGTAGCTTACCCTGCCATACGATGGCTTGTTTCGCCTCTGGACGGAATAATCATATATTTCCGTAAATAATTCATTATCAGAAACCTTGAGATACTCTACCATCTCTTCGTCTATAACAGGAACTGGTATTCCAATACCGACATAGAGGGATACCCCGTAACCAAAAAATGTTGCTGCCCTTAAGTATTGTGAAGACATTTTTTTCATGTCACCTATGACAGCAAGAGTTGCTGCAGGTGAGAGAGGAGTACCGTTTGCGTGCCTTTCCTTTCCGGGATTATTCTGTGTGCCCTGCCACGAGACATAACCCTGGGTCCCGCACAAAAAAATCCTGGTCCCGACCCCGATTGTCCGCAGGTAGGGATCATTAAAAAGAGGGCTTAACTGTCCGGCACTCGAATATGTCACATTACCGGTATTCGGTATCAATTTCCCCATATATGTATATATTGTTTTAGCAGATGAATTTGTGGCAGCAGCATAATTCTGGTAAACATTTCTGGGGTTGAAAAGATATGCCTGGTTCATGTTTTCAAGCGTTATGTAAGTCTCGATTTCTTTGCGGGGGTAACAATCTGTACCATATGAAGTTGCCCGCAGTTTCACAGGTTTGCCATCTACAAGGTCCTGTATCACATGGGCTCCTCCATACTGCATATCTTCTGTTTCCGAAAGTTCGGTAGCGCCTATATAGGCATCAACTGCCGCGATGCCCGCATAGGCAGGCACATCATTGAGCCAGGCCTTCTGCATTTTTATAGGCGGGTCGGAGTGGCCGAAATTTAAAAAGGCTCCGGATGAGCACATCGGGCCAAATGTAGCAGTTGTTACAACATCGACCTTCTTTGCAGTATTTTTTATTCCATTCTCAGCTGCATATCCTGTTATTTCTTCAGCATTCAGAACGACAGCTGCACCATTTTTAATTTTTTCATTTATTTCTTCTATAGTTTTAGCCATGTGTTTTATAATACTATTCTTTTATATTTTTTCAATGAAGTTTTAATAATGGCATCTGGTCAATTCAGGGCCTCTGCCCTATAATTTATATAATTTTTTAATTGTATATTGCTGCCTTATTAGATTAATGGTAATGGTATTTGTTAAAAAGTTATAAATAAGAGGGGAAAATTATGTCAATGAATCCAAAAGTAAAAAATCCGCTGGTGCTTTCAATTGTGTCAACAGTTTTCCTGGTCCCGGTATTGATTCTTACACATTACCTTTTCAGGGAATCTGCTTTTAATGCCTGGTGGATAATAATGATTGTAAATGTCGTTATTTATTTTGTCCTTATCTTCCTGGTATTTTTATATTATGGAAATATCGGCAAAAAAAAATAGCATATACAGTGACATCAACCGGAAATATGTTATACAAAAAAAAGCTTACCTGATGCAAAAAGCAAAGAAGATACCGGCAGTTGCGTTTATTGTATTTCTTGCATTAATGATTTCTGGAGTATCTTTGCTTACGGGCTGCTTTAATATTTTTACCGGTTCATCTGCAGGCAGCACACCGGCCGATATTACTGCCGGGCCGGACATTAACAGTGAAAGCGAGCCCGTCGAAATCAAGCCATACAGCATAAAAGTCTATATAGACAGCATGATACCGGTTGAAAGCAGGACAAAAATAAATAGCCTGCTTATCAAAACAGGCAAGTCATACATTAAAACAGATCCTGCGTTCCAGGATTTTAATGAAGTATTTGAAAAAGATATTGCAGACATATCATTTGAGCTTTCGCTTTATGAAAACAATGGAACTGCCCCTGAAAAACTATACGGAGTTTTTTATTATGCTCCTGTGGTGAGTTTTTATTCACTTATAGAGGATATGACATGGGAACAGTTCAGCGGCATATGGCGGGGTACAGAAAACACCGTCAGGGATATTGAGGGTAAAGAAATAAACGCGGAACTTGTTCTGTCAAAGGGCATGCTGGAGCTGCTTGAAAGTCTGCTTGGCGAGTGCAGGTACGGGGGCCTGAAAATAGTTGAAGAAAATGAAGTGAAGCCTGCAATCTCGGCAAATGAAAATGCCTTCTCTGTTGTTGCATTTGATGACATTGATAAACATTTTAAAGTCATTAAAATCAACGGGGTATCTGTACTGGACAGTGATTTAAGCATTGATGCATATCCGCTTTCTGCAGGACTTGAAGTAGAATTTCCGGCCGCACCATTTAATGAAGAATTTAAAAAAGCTGTGGCGCAGGCCTTTGGCAGCCAGGACATAACTAACAGGGAAGAAACAGAGATTGTGTCAATTATAATGACAGGGGTAACAGCCCTTACAAGACAGGTTGCTGCAAAGATGGATGCCAACGGCATACTTTACCCGGCTGAAAAAATTTCAGGTATTCTGCTTGATGCAGATATAACACATATAAGCAATGAAGTATCGTTTGTCGAAGATTGTTATGCTGCCAAGCCCAATACAATGGTTTTCTGCAGCAGGCCCGAGTATCTGGAGCTTATCAAATATATTGATGCGGATATAATTGAGCTTACCGGCAACCATCTTAATGATTATGGTTCAAAATGGCTTGATTATACACTTGATATTTATGACAGGGAGGGCATTGACTATTATGGCGGCGGCAGGGATTTAAATGATGCCCAAAAACCTGCCCTCTTTGATATAAGAGGGTATAAATTTGCCTTTGTCGGGGCAAATTCCTTCGGGCCGGCTTCAGACTGGGCGACAGAAGACACTGCCGGCTCGGCACCTATAAATTCCCTTGACGAGGCCTCAAAAGAACAAGACATGAAAAAATATGAGGAAATGGTCTGGTCCTTGAAAAGCCGGGGATATAATGTAATATTTACATTCCAGTACCTTGAGACTTATAATTATGCCCCTACCGGCCAGCAGGTAAAGGATTTTGAGAGGATGTCCGATACGGGTGCAGTGATAGTCAGCGGCAGCCAGGCCCATCAGCCGCAGGGTTTTGAGCTCAGGGATGCAGGGTTTATTAATTTTGGCCTTGGCAATCTTTTCTTTGGCCAGGCTCTGGGCATAGAAGTCAAACAGGGACTTATTGCAAAGCATATTTTTTATAAAGGCAAGTATATAAATACTGTCCTGATAACCACTTTGATAGAAGATCTTTCGCAACCGGTGCCAATAGGAGGCCAGGAAAGGGCGGACCTTCTTAAAGCAGTTTTTAATGGAAGCATCAGGCAATAAGACAGGCAAATGGAATAGACAGATAAAAAATGGAACAAACAGATAATAAAAATAATTCCGGTGAACCAAACGGCAGCCAGAACAGCGAAGCAGAAGGCCAGGATACTGTAAATGGCAATAATAAGGCAGAAGGCAGCCAGATGTCTTTTGTCGGCCATCTTGAAGAGCTGAGAAAAAGAATAATCGTTGTACTGGCCGTTTTTGCCGTAGCATTCATACCGGCATACATTTATCATAATAAAATACTGCAGTTTCTTACTGTCCCGCTTGCAAACAAAGAACTTGTGTTCCTGGAAATCACAGAGCCGTTTCTGGTAAATGTCAAGCTGGCATTTTTTGCAGCTGCTGCTGTAGCAATCCCTGTTCTTGTTTATCAGGTTGTAGTTTTTATAAAACCGGCACTATCGGGCAGGATAAGGAAAAACCTTACAGTGCTTACAATAATATTTTTTATTCTATTTGCAGCAGGCATTGCCTTCAGTTACAAACTTCTCATACCTGTTGCAGTAAAGTGGCTCCTTGGACAGGGTGCAAACCTTACACAGACACTCTCGGTAAATAAGTATATAAGCTTTATAGGGTGGTTTTTGCTTGGAGCGGGGATACTTTTTGAACTGCCGCTTATTTTGCTTTTTTTAATCAAAGCAGATATTATTACTGTCCAGCAATTGCGCAGGCAATGGAGAGTTGTCTATATTGTAATATTGCTTCTTTGTGCAATAATAACACCAGACTGGAGCCCGGTCACCATGGGAGTTCTTGCAGTACCCATGATATTGTTGTATGAGGGCGGGCTTTTTATAGCAAAATTTTTCAAGTAAAATGAAAAGGGATTTGGGTTATTTCTGGTTATACGGAAAGAGGTGAATTTTTAGAAAATGTTTGGACTTGGATGGCAGGAACTATTAATAATTTTAATAATTGCCCTGATAATTTTCGGACCCAGGAAGCTTCCTGAAATAGGCAAATCACTGGGACAGGCAATTAATGATTTCAGGCAGAGTACAAAAAAAGCTACTGATGAAGCAAAAAGGGAACTGAAAGACATCGAAAGCTCTATCAGCAGCAACATTACGACAGGCGAAGAAAGACCGGCTGTTTCACCGGATACAGACAATGCGCTAAAAAGTGATTCCAAATAAATAAAGTTTTATGGGATTATCCAATATTGCCATAGTAACAGACAGAACTTCGGATGTTTCAGAGTCCAAATACATCGGCAGTAAAGATAAATATCTCACAATTTTTTTCCTTATAGCAGTTCCTGTAAAGCCCTGCTTTTTCGCAGGTATGCTCAAGGAATTCCCTGCGGCCCCAGTTATATTCAGTCGCAACCTGCGGAAGAAGCAGCCCCTGGTAAAATCCCTGCCTGATAAATAATCCGTGTTTGCCGACTTCTATTTTTTCAATATCATTTATTTTTTCAAAAGGTGAAATAACAGAAATCTCAATGTCAATATCTTCAAGTTCAGCAGGTGAAAGTGGCCTAAATCTCGGGTCATGAAGAGAAGCTTCCACAGCCATTTTCCTTACAGTTTCCCAAAGTGGCAGGGTACCGACTATATTGCCAATACAACCACGCAGGCTGCCTTTTTTATGTATTGTCACAAAGGCCCCGCATTTTTCTTTCAGCAACTGGTCGGTCACAGTAAAATCCGGGATTTTTCCTGAAAAGGCCGCTGCTTCTATAGTTTTTTTTGCAATATCTAGAAGTATTGTTTTCTGTTGCTGGTTTAAAGTTAAACCCGGCATATTATTGTCCCCTTTCTAGTTTATTATTTACAGCCGGTCTTTATATGACCGGCGAAACGGCGCAAATCAGGAAGCAGGCTCCTGGAAAAAAACTGCAGAAAGATAACCAACTACAGCGCTTCTATCTCCGCTTACATCGCCTGAGTTTTTATAGCAAAGCACGCTGGATTTATTGGCGCCAAGCAATTTGCATGCAATCATAGCAGCGGCCACCGGCCCGCCACCGCACATTTCGACAGAATCTGTATCAACAGCACGAATAAAAGCGTCAACGTCAAAGCTTTCCATATATTCAATTACAGTGCTGTCAAGCGCTGAAGCTGTATTATAATTATGGTAATGGGATAGGTCGGTGCTGGCAATAACAAGTATATTATCGTTGGCAAAGGCACTTCCTATTGCATTTCCAAGGCTTTCAATGTTTGTTTTATCCTGGTTTCCTATTACAACAGGAACTATCAGAATGTCACCCAGAACAACCTGAAGGAAAGGCAACTGTACCTCAAGGCTGTGTTCGCGCCTGTGCCCGGCAGATGAAAGCTTTATTATTTCAGGGTTATTACCGGCTTCTACGAGCAGCCGCGCTCTTAAGGTATCGACGTTAACTGTTCCAAGAGGGGTGCTATAAGCTGTCCCGTCATATACTGAGCAATAATTAAAAAATTCGGAATGTGAGGGGGCGATTATAACAACGCAATCGTATTTAGAGTCTTTGATTTGCCTGTAGCTGCAGGCTGCAACCTGGCCCGAATAAATATATCCTGCGTGGGGACAGACAAGCCCCCTGATGTTTTTGAGATTTTCTTTTCGTGTATTATCGAGGAACTTTGTTATCATCTTTGAAAGGGCTGCAGGATTATCAGGGTAAAAACTTCCGGCCACTACTGCTTCCCTTGGTCCTTGTGCAATCATGGCAATTTCTCCTGTCATAAATTATAAATTCATATATTTATGATTTTATTACCCGTCCTATTTTCGGAACCTGAAAACCAGAAAAAGGACGACATTTATTAAAACTGTAAGTATTATGCTGACTATAATTGAAGTAGATACCGGGAAATAGAAACTGAAATTTTCCTTTCTTATGCTAATGTCACCAGGCAGTCTGCCAAAGAAAGGTATTTTTGCAAATAGAAATATTACAAGTCCAAGGACTGCTATTCCCAGGCCCGCAAAAATTAATATTTTCCCTATATTGCTGAAATTACCAGGTAACATACTTAAATTATATTAGATTTATATTTTTTTTAAAGAAAAGCAATACTTCTCAGATAGGTTTCATATACATCTTGACATGAAGTTAATAGATTAGGATAATATTGAAGCCATTGAAATGGCATGTTCATTTTTATATTTTGAAACTATAATTTTTATTGATTTTTTAACATTATTGCCGGCGTAGCTCAATTGGTAGAGCAGCTGACTTGTAATCAGCAGGTTGTCCGTTCAAGTCGGTCCGCCGGCTCCAGAAATATTTGAAATTTCTGCTATACTGTATATAATTTCCGTTACGTGGAGGAGTGCCCGAGTGGTCAAAGGGAGCAGACTGTAAATCTGCCGGCGTATGCCTACAGAGGTTCAAATCCTCTCTCCTCCACCATATTTATTATAAGGCCCTCACGCAGCATTAATTAATAATCTGAGACCTGTGCGGGGTACCTTATAATTTAAATTTTTTTGCCGGCTAAATACCTGCGGATGATATAATATAACCGGTTATAATTCGGCCGGTTATCTTGGATCTTACAGGCCTGTATAGCTCAGTTGGTAGAGCGTTTCCTTGGTAAGGAAAAGGTCACCAGTTCAATTCTGGTTACAGGCTCCATTAAAAAACCTGTTAATACTTTGGGAAAAAAGAAAATAATTTGTATTTATTTATATTGTGTAAGAAGTGGATAATAATTCCATAAAAGAAAGAATCTTCCCTAAAGAGATCGGAGAGACCTGAAGTGTTTGAGCCTAATTTCAAATACACAGAAAAAATTGTAAGGAATTTGACACAAATAGCAGAATCCAAAGCTATTATTTTAAGTTCACCTCTGGTGCCCAAGTGGGAAGTAATGCTGCGGAGGGAGGCTTTAATTAGAAGCGCCCATTCCTCTACCTCTATCGAAGGCAATGCGCTTTCACTGGAAGAAGTCAGCCTTCTTGCCCAGGGCAGAGAAATAATGGCCACAAGAAAAGACAGGCAGGAAGTCCTTAATTACCTGGAAGCTCTTGAAAAGATTCCCTTATTTGCAAAAAGAGATTTTTTTTCAATTCCTGATTTACTTGAGCTCCATAAAATAGTAACAAAAGATACATTGCAAAATCCTTTGGACGAAGGAGTAATCCGCAACAGGCGCGTATATGTAGGTAACAGCATTACAGGAGAAGTAATTTTTGAGCCCCCTTCCGTAAATCAGGTAACTGGACTACTGCAGGGTTTTTTTGAATGGATGAATTCATCCCAAACTGAGCACCTGGATGCTGTAATTGAGGCAGGCATAACTCATTATGAAATTGTAAGAATACACCCTTTTATTGATGGAAATGGAAGAACTGCCAGAGTCATTGCAACTCTTATACTATTTAAGAAAGGACTTGATACAAAAAGATTCTTTTCTCTGGATGATTATTATGATTCAGACAGGAGAAGATATTATGATGTTTTAAGGAGTATCGATCAGGATTCAATAGATATAACTGGATGGCTTGAATATTTTACTGAAGGAGTAGCAATAAGTATAAAAACTGTAAGGGACAAAGTCCTTGGTTTAAGCAGAGGCATAAAGGTTCTAAAAGACAGGGGCCAGGTAGCATTAACTGAGCGGCAGATGAAGATAGTTGAATGGGTTATAGATAAAGGAGTAATTTCTAATCGTGATGTAAGGGATTTATTTAAAATCTCAAACAGAACGGCGCTTGATGAAATTAACGATTTAATTAAGTTAAATGTTATCAGAAAAGAAGGAAAAGGAAGAAGTATATCATATAAATTAGTCTAAATCAGGTTCACGATTAGGTTCACGATTAGGTTCACGATTAGATTTTTTGATTTACAGTTTGTAAATAATTTGAAGTAAAAGCCAAATTAAAAAAGGCAGGCATTACTGTGAGCATGGATAAACTAATAAAATATGATATTTGCTACAGGGATATAAAAAATCCAAGGCTCG
>CAZGTW010000023.1:0-15895 GCA_964528815.1 uncultured Actinomycetota bacterium
TTTAATAGAAAAATGCCTGTTCAAGACAAACCGGCCACCCGACTGCTATCAGCGTTTTTTATCGCCTGCACATCATTATCCATTTATAAATATAAGTTTAAAGTAAAAAGGGTAATGTTTTGCTAAAAAGTTTATGAAAAATAATATAAATATTTGTATTTATACTTTATAATATAAATATATATAATAAATATTCTATATTTTATTAAAAACTTGCCGATATATAATAATATATTATTTCATTTTAAATAAAATTATTTACAGGTTCACCAGAAGGAAGTAAATAATAATAAAAAATTCAGAGGTGGAGATTTATGAAGATACGAATCGTTCTTTTAGTACTTGCAATAGTATTTGGAATCGCTGCAGTTTTTGGAGTAATGATTTATTTAAATAATGTAAAAGCTTCTGTGGAAAAAGAAGGAGAGCTTGTAAGTGTTCTTATTGCAGCAGAAATAATACCAAAAGACACACCTGTTGAAGATATGATAGAGACGGAGCTTGCTAAGGTCGAAAAGCTTCCTAAAAAATACATCGTAGAGGGTGTTATAAATTCATTTGATAAATACAGCGGTTATGTTGCATCAGCACAGATAAATAAAGGAGAACAAATAACACCTTCAAAACTTATAAAGCTGGAAGATATAAAAATGTCATTTACAGTACCTGAAGGAATGATGGCCGTCTCTGTGCCATATGATGAAGTAAGGGGAGTCGCTTATTCAATTAAACCGGGGGACAAAGTTAATGTCCTTGCAACATTTGAGCCCAGTTCCCAGGACCTGGTTATTTTCACCAAGGAAATGCTCATGGCAATGCTGGTCGAAGGAAATGAAGAGCAACAGACTGCCCAGGCTGATACCACTGGCCTGCCGGCTCAGGGGTTTTCCTTTGTTCCGCTGGACGAGACTTCTGATAAGGTGGACAAGATCCTTGACGGTAAGGAATATATAGTATATCCGCAGACTAAAATAATTTTATGGAACATCGAGGTACTCAATATAAGGTCGCAGGTTGAAGCTAATGCTGCCAGCAATGCATCAAAAGAAGAGTCCGGTTCCAGCGATACTAAAGCTGAAGATATTAAAGAAAATACAGTTGTTCTTGCAGTAACTGCACAACAGGCAGAAAAACTTGTATTTGCAGAAGAGCTTGGAAAAGCCTGGTTTGCGCTTGTTCCGGCTGGCGGTATGGATGAAGAAGAAACTCCGGGCAGGACTTACCTTAATATAATAGAAGATGCCCAATAGAAAAATATGAAAACATTGATAATAAAAATGTCCGTTAAGAGAAGGACACAGGATTACAGGGAATTAAATGAAAAAAATACCAGTAGTAATAATTGACAGGGATGAGAAAAATGTCGAAAAAACGCTTGCTATTCTTGAGATATTCCCTGATGTAGGAGCGACCCGTTTCAGCCATGATATTTATGACCTTGAAATGGTGCTGGTAAAAAAAATACCTACCATAGTTATAATCGGCCCTAATTATGGGCTTGAGGACCTGCAGGACCTGCTTTTGCATTACAGCAGTTCACTGGCTGCAATAAAAATAATACTTCTTTCTAAAAGTATATCTGCAGAACTTTTAAAATCAGCCCTGAAGCTGAATATCCATGATGTAATCGAGTATCCATTTCATGAAAAGGACCTTAAGGATTCTTTTAAAAGAGCAGAGTATGTATTTACTGAGGAGCAGGAAAAATCTCCCGATGAAATAAAACAATGTGAAAAAATCATGTTTTTCAGCACAAAAGGCGGAGCAGGCAACACTTTTATTTCAGTAAATTTTGCAATTGCCATGCATGCAAAGACAAAAAAAGAAGTTGTAGTTTATGATATGAATTTCCAGTTTGGTGACGTTGCGCTCATGCTTAATATTTATCCAAAAAATACCATATTTGACCTTGTAGCTATAAACAAATATGATCCTGAAAATCTTGGGGTGCTGCTAACTGCCCACAACACTGGAATAAAAATACTGCCTTCTCCAATCGATCCTTCCCAGGGCGAGTCTATCAGCGTTGATTCGTCACTCAGGGTCTTTGAAGGACTGACCTGCGTTTGCGATTATATGATAATAGATGCGCCATTCGGTTTTAAAGACAGCGTTCTTTCAATTATAGATAAGATCGACCATTTATTTCTTGTCGCAACAAAAGATGTCCCCAGCATAAAGAACCTGAAAATATGCCTGCAACTGCTTGAAAGATTGTCTTATCCAAGAGAGAGGACATATATTATTTTAAACCGTGCGGACAGCAGGGTAGATTTTGAAATAGATGAAATAGAAAAAACTGTCCAGAGGAAAATAGACATACAGATACCGGGAGAGCGTTTGATACCAGTAAGTGTAAATAAAGGAGTCCCGATAATAATAAGCGCTCCAAAATCCCCGGTAGTTTATAACTTGAATAAAATGCTGGAAATTATAATACCTCAAAAAGAAAGAGCCAGGGTATTGAAAGTGTAAGGTTTTAATACCTGAATTTAAATAAAAGAAAAAAATAAAAGGATAAAATAAATGGGTTTACAGGAAAAAATCCGGAATCTGCAGGAAATAGAAAATAAATTTTCGTCAGCCAGCGGTGAGACATTATCACTGAGGGCCAAAAGAATAGAGGATATAAAGCGGGACATTCATTTAAGGCTCGTAGAAGAACTTTCCGATGTTATCTTCAGGAAAAACATCAGTGATGCCGAGCTGAAAACAAAAGTGACAACCAGTACCCAGAAAATGGTCTTTGAGACAGATTTTCCGCTTACACATGAAGAAAGAAACAAGATAATTTCCGAAATAATCGATGACATTGTAGGTTACGGGCCAATTGAAGAATTCCTGAGGGATAAAGAAGTAACTGAAATAATGGTAAATAATCCATCGACAATATTTGTTGAAAAATTCGGCAAGATACAGAAAACCCCGAAGGTATTTATTGATGAAAATCACCTTTTAAGGATAATAGATAAAATCGTCTCAAAGATTGGCAGAAGGGTAGATGAAGCCTCACCTTATGTAGATGCAAGGCTGCCTGACGGTTCAAGGGTAAATATTATCATAGGCCCTCTTGCGCTTAACGGCCCTGTTATGACTATAAGGAAGTTTTCAGCGGATCCTTTTACTGTTGAAGACCTGATACAGATGGGGACATGCTCAAGAAAACTTTCTGATTTCATGAAAGCATGTGTAAAAGGCAGGATAAATATCCTCATATCAGGCGGTACAGGTACCGGAAAGACAACTCTTTTAAATGTTGTTTCATCATTTATACCAAATGATGAGCGTATAATAACCATTGAAGATGCTGCAGAGCTCCAGTTGAACCAGACGCATGTAATCAGGCTGGAATCAAGGCCCCCAAACATTGAAGGTAAAGGAGCAGTTGTAATAAGGGATCTTGTCAGAAACGCCCTCAGGATGAGGCCAGACAGGATAGTTGTTGGTGAGGTCAGGGGCGGAGAGGCACTCGATATGCTCCAGGCTATGAACACCGGCCATGACGGAAGCTTGAGCACAGTTCATGCCAATTCACCAAGGGATGTATTATCCAGGCTGGAGACAATGGTACTTATGGCAGGGGTCAACCTGCCGGTAAGGGCAATAAGGGAACAGATTTCCTCAGCAATCAACCTGATAGTACATATGAGCAGGCTGAAAGATGGTACAAGGAAAATACTCAAGGTTGCAGAGGTCCAGGGCATGGAGGGAGAAATCATAACCCTGCAGGATATTTTTGTTTATGATTACTCTGCAGGAATGGACGAAAAAGGCAAATATAAAGGTGAGATTAAACCTACAGGGCTTCGTCCAAAATTCCTCTCCAGGATACATGACTATGGTGTCGATGTGCCAAATACAGTTTTTATGGCAGAAGCATAATTAAACAGACTTTTTTATAAAAAAGAAGTGGTGCATTAAAGAATAATTTTAGAACAGTATTAATAGCAGTAAAAAAATTTATATATGTATACAGATTTATAAAAGCGGATTTTTATGGAATTTAAAGCAAGATTTAAAAATTTTAAAAAGATATCAATCAGAGCAGGTGCAAGGTTTTTTACAGCATTGTTCATTATATGCGTGATTGCATCTTGTGAAGTTTTTTTCATGGCTCCTTCTTCTATTATTGCTGATACTGCTCAACAGGGACAGGAAACACTGGCTCAGGATGAGGGCTCTGTTTATTCACTGTCAGGGGAAACATTAATTAGAGAAATAGACACTGCAGGATTTCCAAATATCAGCTTCTACATAAGCTTTTCTGACGATTCAAAAATAGGCTTGCAGGAACTGGGAAAAGATAACTTTTCCGTTACAGAAAATGGTAAAAAAATCGAAGATTTCAATATAAACAAAATAAGTGAAGTCAGCGAGCCGCTTGGAGTGGCCCTTGTCATTGATGCAAGTGGAAGCATGGCTGGAGAACCTATTGAAAATGCTAAAAATGCATCCATTGTTTTCCTGAATGCGATGAGGGAAATAGATAAGATATCAGTAACCGGTTTTTCTGACTTTGCAACTCTTTATTCAAGTTTTACACAAGACAGGCAGAAGCTTGAAGGCGCCATTGCAGAAATCAGTGCTTCTGGTGAGACATCACTGTTTGACGGCATTTTAAAAGGTGTCGAGCAATTTAAAAATTATAAAGACATTAAACATAAGTACCTTGTTGTTCTTTCTGACGGAAGCGACACAATCAGCAAAAGCACTGCACAGGATTGTATTAATGAAGCAATCAGCCAGGGCGTTACCATTTATTCGGTTGCATTATTATCTTCTGAATATAATCCCCTGGAGCTTGAAAACATTGCAGAAAGCACCAACGGGGAGCTTTTGACCACAGCAGATTCAGCAGAGCTTTTTAGCCTGTATGAAAAAATTTCTGAAAAAATAAAAAACCAGTATAAAGTCACCTACAGGAGCATTTCTTCAAATGCAGAAAAAATCTCAACAACTGTAGCTTTAGCAGCAGACGGGTATAAAGACTCAATAAATATCAGTTATGAAAATCCATTTGTAACTTTGTCCGGCAGCGGTGTAGTAACAAAGGCACAGTCTTCAATCTCAATGAAGAAAATATCAGTACTTAACTTCTGGTGGGTGAAAATGCTGATTTATATATTTATTTTTTCCAGTGTAACACTATTTATATACATTATTTCAACTGTAATGATTCCAGGTAAACCGACTCTTAAGGGCAGGATGGATTATTATCTTTACAATACGGCTGGAACGAGCCCGCAGGATGATGCCGGGGAGAAAAAAAAGAAGGGATTTTTTTCAAACCTTGTTAAAACAAGCAACAAACCTGCAGGCAAGGCAAGGTATGGAGAGCTTTTTGACCTCAAGCTCAAACGTTCAGGTATGAATATTTCAGGTACCAGGTTTGTCACAATGCATATGGTTGCAGTTGTAATTGTTACACTTATAGTGTTTGTCCTGACAAAGAATTTTATTATAACACTTGCCGTTGTAGTTCTTGTAATATTTCTGCCGTTCCTGCTGATTAATTTCAAGACAAACCAGAGGATAAAAAAATTCAATGAACAGCTTCCTGATACCCTGCAGCTTGTCGAGGGTGCGCTAAAAGCCGGCTACAGCCTGAACCAGTCGCTAGTGATGGTAATAAATGAAACCAAGCCGCCTATTTCAGAAGAATTCAGGGTTACAATTAATGAAATAAGGATGGGCATATCAGAAAAAGAGGCGCTGGAAAATATGGCAAAGAGGATAAACAGCGAGTTGTTTAACTGGGTCATACTTGCAGTCAATATACAGAGAGAAGTAGGCGGCAATCTTGCAGAGATAATGGATATTATTGCAAATACTATAAGGGAAAAAGAAAGAGTTTTAAGGCAGATAAAGGCGCTGACCGCCGAAGGCAAACTTTCTGCATATGTTCTTATAGGACTTCCAATTATACTGGGTGTTGCTCTTTCAATTCTTAACAGGGCATATATAAGCGTGCTTTTTACAACAAAAACCGGATTTTTAATGCTTGCCCTGGCAGCGGTCCTGATGATAGTCGGGATTTTCTGGATACTCAAGATTGTAAAAATAGATTATTAGTTATTGGTGATATTGAAAGGATAAAAAAACCATGTATATATATATTATCCTGGCAGCAGTATTTATAGCAGTAGTCTGCTTTATAATGTTTTTTAGTACACCTGCTATAATCAGGAGCCTGCCAAAGAAATCACTGGTAAAATTAAATTATTATGATAATGCCGTAAAACAGGCAGAGCAAAAACCCTCAGTATTTGAAAAATCTTTTGCCCCTGTTTTCAGGAGACTACTTGCAAAAGCAAGAAAGATATTGCCCAAGAACCTTGTAGAATCCGTAAAAGGGAGGCTTGAGCTTGCAGGAATACAGGATGTTGTAAGAGTAGATGTCTTTCTGGCAATTAAGTTTTTTCTGCCATTTATCTTCCTGTTTTCACTTATATTCATGATACTGTTCTTTCAGGTACCGGGTATGGTAAGGCTTGCAGTAGTAGTTCTTGTGCCATTTACTTATATACTTCCGGACTACTATCTTAAAAGCAAGACAGCAAAAAGGCAGGATGAAGTAAGAAGGAGCCTTCCAAACGCGCTTGACCTGCTTACCATAAGTGTTGAAGCAGGGCTGGGTTTTGACCAGGCAATGTATAAAGTTGCGGTAAATACAAAAGGGGTACTGGGTGATGAGTTCAAGCGTGCACTTAAGGAAATGGAAATAGGAGTTGCAAGAAAAGATGCATTAAAGAACCTGAGTAAAAGAACCGAAGTGCCGGAGCTTAATACTTTCATTTTTTCAATAATCCAGGCAGAGATTTTTGGAATATCCATTGGAAAAGTGCTCAGGGTCCAGTCTGCAGAAATGAGGATAAAAAGAAGGCAAATTGCTGAAGAAAAAGGTATAAAGGCACCGGTAAAACTTGTTTTTCCAACCATTTTATTTCTTTTTCCTGCTCTAATGGTTGTAATACTGGGTCCTGCAGCAATAAGGATTCTTGATACTTTCAAAGTCATTATGGGAAAGTAGATACTATAAAATCACTGAAGCAACGGAGCAAAATATATGGATCATAAAGATTTAGCCGGTTATTCTATTGACAGGAGCGGCACCGGCCAGGTTGAAAAAAATGAATTTGAAGATATTTTCAGGGAAATGCTTCATATAGAAAACACAAAAAACCTGGGGAGCAAAGTCAAATACTGCCTCATGAAGATATCCATTAAAAACTATGGCGAGCTGACATTTTCGATGAAGGCTGATGAAAAGAATTCCATGCTATTTAAATTTTCAAGCTTTTTATTCAGAAACCTGCGGAAAAAAGATATCTACCTTATGTCTGAACCAGGAAAATTCCTTGTCATATTCCCGGATATCAGCATCGATGCGGCAGATACTGCGTTAAAAAGAGTAGCAATACTTGCAGAAAAAGAGTTCGGCAACAGAATAAATGTTTCCTGGGAGGTGCTCATCTGCTCAAACAGGGAAGAAGAAATAAAGCCTTTCCTGAAAAAAGCAGATATCATATCAGAAACCGGTTCCAGGGCCATTCTATCAAAGGGTACAGAAAAAGTTATAATGAAAAAGCAGGCGGCAAATATAATATTCAGGAATTTTATATTATCTTTTTTATTATTTTCAGTAATCCTGTTCGCAGGAATAATAATAATATTCTATGGTTCAAGCCGGTTTGAGTTCTTCCCCGGATATAACAGCTTCAGTAATTTTCTTGTAAATATGATGCCGGGATTAATCAATTATTTCAGCAGCCTGGATATAAAAGCTGCACCGCTTTTATTTTTTATAATACTTATGCTTTTATTAAGCTTTGTGTTTGGGACAGGAATGTTTGCAGGTTTTATAATTAATATGAAAATGAAAAACAGCGGTATAATAAAATACAGGATTGCTGCAATTCAAAACAAGAGCAATTAGTGCATACCCCTGATTATTTATACTATAATCTTAATTAAGAACTTGTAGCGGACTCAGGCAAACAGCTTGACCCTTCCTATTGCCCAGATAATAAGCAATGTAATAAATGCCGGGAAAAAAACAAAAAAACTCACAATTAGCATAATAACCCATGCTGTATTCTTAATAATAATCCAGTATTTTTTGTTTTGTATATCTTCCATTTTTTATTGACCCGTGTTTATTTTAATATTATAAATTATAACAGATTTGTTAATTGCCTGGAAAAAGCCTGCAAAATTATTTGGTATATAACAAGAAACAGTATTAATTAAAATAAGGTAAAATTTTTTAATTAGTATCTTGCAATACAAGATACTTTGTGTTATTATAGCGCCATGACAATATCTTGAAAGGATATTTGATGAATATACAGTTTAAAAAAGGAGTGCTGGAACTCTGCGTCCTTGCACTTCTGACAAAGAAAAACAGATACGGGTATGATCTTGTAAACGAGATATCTAAAAATATCGAGATATCAGAAGGTACAATATATCCGCTTCTCAGGCGGCTTAAAAATGTTGGATGGGTGACAACTTATCTTCAGGAATCCCAGGAAGGCGCTCCCCGCAAATATTACAAACTTACACAGTCCGGCCAGAAAATAACAGAAGAAATGAAGAAAGACTGGGAGGATTTTGTAGAAAAAGTCAGCGGCTTGCTTTCGGGCGGTGATATAAATGAATAAGAAACAATTCCTTGAAAGACTGGAAAAAAACCTCAAAGGACTTCCGGAAACAGAAATAAAGGATATCCTGCAGGACATGGGAGAATACCTTGATGTCGGGGCCGAGAGGGGCAGGACAGAAAAGGAGCTCATAGATTCACTGGGCAATCCAAGGCTTCTTGCAAGGCACATAAAGCTGGAATCTTATATTAAGAAAGCCGAAGAATCTGCAAGCGCATCAAACATATCAAGGGCAGTATTCACTTCGATAGGCTTAAGCTTTTTTAACCTTATCTTTGTATTGCCTCCGGCAGCAATAGCATTTGCTGTCCTGGGCGGGCTTTTTGCAGCTTCGGTATCAATTTCAGCTGTCGGCATTTCAGGGATGCTGACGGGGTTTTTCTTTCCCCTGTATGCACAGTACCTTACTTTTACACTACACCCGGTGATACTGGTTTCTGGTTTTCTTGGATTATGCTGTTTTGGTATCCTGTTTTTTATTGGGAACATATTTCTTGCAAAACTTTTTTACCGGGGCATTGTCAGTTACCTGAAATTCAACCTTGGTATCATAAGGGGAAGGAGGCAGCAGGATGACTACCAGGCTTAAAAAAACGATTATAATAATTACATCTGTTATGGTTTTAGCCTTTGCCATATCAGGAATAACTCTATATACAACAGGCGGCATTTCTGCGGTTGCAGCTACAGCAAGCCAGATAAAAACATCCAGTGTTTTTGAAAGCAGCAAAATAAATGAAGTTGTTATTAATACAGTAAACACTAATATCAATATCATTCCTGCAAAAGATGGCAGGATAAGCATTGATTTTTACGGCAATATAACATCCAACATAGCAAAAGGTTTGCCGGAACTTTCAGCCTATGAAAAAGATGGCACACTGAATATATCAGTGATTTACCCCAGGACAATTGTCATAGGGCTCATCAACCTGTCCAGCCTTTATCTTGATGTATATATTCCTGACAATTATCCGGGGAAAATAAGTATTGAAACAGTTTCAGGTGGTACAGAAGTAAAAGATTTTTCAGCAGGCGGGTTTTATTATAAAAGCATTTCAGGTGAATTTTTAGCAAAGGGATTTAATGCAGCGAATATGCAGCTTGAATCAACTTCAGGTAAAATTACTCTTGAGGACAGCCGGGGCAGGGTCAATGCAAGCAGTGTTTCGGGGGCAGTCGATCTTAAAATAACTGAGCTTGCAAATGATATTAATATAAAAACAGTTTCGGGAGCAGTAAAAGTCAAAATACCTGCAACCAGCCAGTTTAATTTTGACATCGGTTCAATAAGCGGTGAAATTTACAATGATTTCAGCGCAAGGATAAGTCATGCAGACGGAAGGAAATTTGAGGGTTCTGTCGGCCAGGGCGCCAGTAAGCTGACAATCTCAACTACCTCCGGAAACATAAAAATAATGAAAGGAGAGTAAAAAAAATGAAGGCAGATCTGAAAACAAAATTGGTGGTGCTTGCCATAATTGTGGTCGTAATCACTATTGCATTTAGCTCTGTCTCCTGCATAAGAATAGTGGGATTACAGGGCTCAGGAAACGTTGTGAGCGAAGAAAGGGAAGTATCAGGTTTTAATGCAATTGCATTAAGCGCAGGAATGAATCTGTATCTCGAGCAGGGTGATAAAGAATACTGCAAAATCGAAGCTGAAGATAATGTCATCACACAGATAATTACAGAAGTAAAGAACGGCAAGCTGATAATAAGGTATAAAAACATGCTTGGGGGCATAACCAATATAAAACCTGTAAACATCCATATTACATTTAAGAACCTTAATGAAATTTCTGCTTCAAGCGGTTCAAGAGTTGAAAGCAGCCTGATAAATACAGATTCCTTAAAAGTAAACATCAGCAGCGGTGCAACAGGTACTTTTGAAGTTAATGCCCGTACCCTGGATGTGGGGTTATCAAGCGGTTCGCAGATGGAAATATCAGGGGAGACAGGTGACCAGAAGGTTAATCTTTCAAGCGGTGTGACATATGATGCAGAGGACCTGAAAAGTAAAAATGCGGAAATAAGCGTCTCAAGCGGGGCGCAGGCAAAGATAGCAGTAAGCGATAATTTAAACGTTAATATTTCAAGCGGCGGAAGCGTATATTATTCCGGTAAGCCACAGGTTACTTCAAATATTTCCTCCGGCGGATTGTTAAAGAGCAATTAAATAATAAGGCGGCAGAGTTTGCCGGAACAAAAAAAGAGCGTAAGCGCTGGAAGAGCGCAAGAGCAAGGATACAATTAAGGACAATTTTTTTAAAAACATGTATTTGGAAGAAGGTGAAGAAATGAAAATAAAAGGAAAAAACAGGCTTGCAAAATCAATCTTTATTATTGCAGCGATAGCTTCAGTTTTTATGCTTGCATTTTCTCTTAGCTCCTGCATTACAATTAAAATCAATGATATAAGGGGCTCGGGCCAGGTAGAGACAAAGCAATACAAAGTTTCAGGTTTTGAGACCATAGAATTTTCTGGAATTGGGAACATCTTTATAACTCAGGACGATACAGAATCACTTAGAGTAGAAGCTGAAAACAATATAATCGAGCGGTTAAAAGTCGAGACACAGGGTAATAAACTGGTAATCGGTTTGAAAAGCAATTTTATAAATGTTATCCCAACGAAACCGGTTAATTTCTACCTGACAGTAAAGGACCTGAGAGATATCGAGATTTCAGGGGCAGGTAATGTCACATGCGAAAAACTGACAACCAGTGATATTGAGATACTCTCAAGCGGGCTCGGAAACATAGATATGGGTATAGTTGCAGAAAGTCTGGAAGTCGATATTTCCGGTGCGGGCAAGGTAGATATATCAGGACAGGTAAAAACACAGGATATTTCAATATCAGGCGCAGGTTCATATGAAGCATTTGAACTGGAAAGCAGTGATTGCAAAATAAGCATCAGCGGGGTCGGCAAGGCAGAGCTTTATGCAGCAAATACACTGGACATACAGATGAGTGGTTTTGGAAGTATTGAATACAAGGGTAACCCTACAGTCACACAGAATATTTCAGGCGGCGGGAAGATAAAAAGTGTCGAATAACAATAAACATTAAAAAGTGCAGTTTTAAAGTAAAAAGCCGAAAAAAGGTTTTTCAAAAAATAAGGAGGATAAGATGGAAGAATTAAGTAAAGAGCAGCTCGATGCCGGTAAAAAGGTGCTTGGCGGAGTGACCATATTTTTCTGGGTAGTAGCTGCGCTGATAGCTGTGGGACTATTTTCATTCAATAACTTCGGGAACTGGGCAAAAGACTTCACAGTAGGTCCCGTATCTTTCGGCCTGCCGACTTCAAATTCTACATGGGTGTTCCTTGCACTGTATGTTGCAGCCCTGGTGGGCCTTTATATCAGGAAGGGTTGGGCAGTTCCTGTAGGCAGGGCTGGTCTTGTAGTAGCCATGGTTATATTCTTCCCGGTTGGCACTATTTTTGGTGCAATACTATGAAAAGGATAAATGACCCTGTTGCAAAAGCATACCTTAATTATGGCGCCGGGCATGAAGTAAAAGCAGAAGGAAACGGGCAACAACCAGGGCAGCCGGAAAATACTCAAGCAATTACTGAAGTTAAAGATAAGGGAAACACAGAAGATAAAAAATAAGGCGCATTTAAAAAACAGTGTTTAACCAACACTTAAAGTAATTAAAAAATCCTTTTTATAGCATTCAAGTAAGGATTTATAATAACAGAAAATTCGGCATAGTCGTTATATCAGCTATGCCGAATTTTCGTTCTCTTCTGGAATATTGATTTGACCTATACTGTTGTAGAATAATTCGCAAAAAGATGCATATAAAAACATGAATAGACATTAATAATAATGCGTTATTAAATTTAAATGTTATTTACTCATATTAGCGATATAATTAAAATATATTTACAGGAGGTGCAAAACCATGATAATAAGCTATAACAAGCTTTGGAAACTGCTAATTGATAAGAATATGAAAAAGAAAGACCTTCAGCGTCTTTCCGGCATTAGTTCGGCAACCATTTCTAAACTTGGCCGAAATGAAAATGTGAATACAGAAATACTTCAAAAGATATGCGCCGCACTAAATTGCGACATTTGCGATGTCATGGAGTTTGTGCCAAACAAATATAAAGAGGAGAAGCAAAATAATGGCTGATAACAGAAAAGAACAAGAACGCTCAGAATTGCATCGCACTATTTGGAATATTGCTAATGACCTTAGAGGCAGCGTGGACGGCTGGGACTTTAAGCAGTACGTACTAGGAATGCTTTTTTATCGATATATCTCAGAAAACCTTGCTGACTACATAAACCGTGGTGAGTATGAAGCAGGAAACAAGGATTTTGATTATTCCAATCTCACTGATAGTGAAGCAGAAGAAGCGCGAATAGATTTAGTCCATACCAAGGGTTTTTTCATCTTGCCCAGCGAGCTGTTTGAAAATGTAAGAAAAAAGGCAGTGGATGATGAGAATCTAAATGAGACCCTTGAGAGTGTATTTCGAAATATTGAAAACTCAGCCCATGGAGAACCCAGCGAGTACGACTTTAAGGGCTTGTTTGATGATATTGATGTCAATAGTAATAAACTTGGCGGTACAGTTACCAGGCGAAACGAAAAACTGGTTAAACTCATGAATGGTGTGGGAGATATGAAGCTGGGTGGCTACCAGGACAATACTATTGATGCATTTGGTGATGCCTACGAATTCCTTATGGGGATGTATGCTTCCAATGCCGGTAAAAGCGGCGGCGAGTATTATACACCTCAGGAAGTCAGTGAGCTGCTGACACGCATCGCCCTTGTTGGAAAGACAGAAGTCAACAAGGTCTACGACCCGGCTTGTGGGTCCGGTTCTTTATTGCTGAAATTTGCCAAGATCCTTGGAAAAGAAAATGTCCGCCAAGGGTTCTTCGGGCAGGAAATCAACATCACTACCTACAACCTTTGCCGAATCAATATGTTTCTTCATGATATAGACTACGACAAATTTGATATATGTCACGGGGATACATTAACAGACCCAAAACACTGGGATGATGAGCCATTTGAGGCCATAGTGTCAAATCCACCTTATTCCATTAAATGGGATGGCGATGCCAATCCACTGGTAATAAATGACCCTAGATTCTCTCCTGCAGGTGTGCTGGCACCAAAGTCTAAAGCTGATCTTGCCTTTGTCATGCATTCACTTTCATGGCTGGCCACAAATGGAACTGCGGTCATTGTCTGTTTCCCCGGTGTCATGTATCGCGGAGGTGCAGAGCAGAAGATCCGAAAATATCTCATCGACAACAACTATATCGATTGCGTAATTCAGCTGCCGGACAATCTTTTCTTCGGTACCAGCATTGCCACTTGCATTATGGTACTGAAAAAGTCTAAAACTGAAAACAGTACTTTGTTCATCGATGCATCTAAGGAATGCGTTAAAGTTACCAACAGTAATAAGCTTACGCAGAAGAATATTGATAAGATTATTGAAGCCTATTCAAAACGAGCTGACCATGACCATTTTGTAGTGAAAGTAGAAAATAGCGATATCGCTGTTCAGGATTATAACCTTTCTGTTTCAACCTATGTGGAGCAGAGAGACACACGGGAAGTCATTGATATTGCTGTCCTAAATGCTGAGATTGAAGAAATTGTTGCTCGAGAACAGGTTCTTCGGGATGAGATTGCCAAGGTCATCACGGAAATCGAGGTGGAATAATGAACAAGGAGTTTCAATATTTAGTCTACCGCTCTGCTGATGAAGATGTGTCTATCGGTGCAATTATTAAAGACGAAACTGTTTGGCTCACCCAGAAGGGCATGGCAGAACTTTTTGGTGTGCAAACGCCTGCCATCAACAAGCATTTGAAAAATATATTCGAAGAGGGTGAGTTAAATGAAGCAGTGGTTATTTCCAAAATGGAAATAACCACTCTGCATGGCGCAATTCCTGAAAAAACACAAACTAAAGAAACAAACTACTATAATCTTGATGCCATCATTTCAGTGGGTTACCGCGTTAATTCAAGAAGAGCTACAAATTTTCGAATTTGGGCAACAGGCATTTTAAAAGAATACATGACCAAAGGCTTTGCCATAGATGATGAACGCCTAAAGCAAAACAAAACAGCATTTGGAAAAGATTATTTCAAGGAATTATTAGAACGCTTCAGATCGATTCGTGCCAGCGAGCGCCGCATGTGGCAACAGATTACTGATATTTTCGCCGAGTGTAGCATCGACTACGATAGAGATTCTGAAGCGACCCACGAGTTCTATGCCATGGTACAGAATAAATTCCATTATGCCATCACAGGTCAAACGGCTGCAGAAATCGTCTTTTCAAAAGCAGACCATCAAAAAGAAAATATGGGGCTTACAACATGGAAGAATGTACCAGAAGGCCGTATTTTAAAGTCAGATGTTTCAGTTGCAAAGAATTATCTTAGCGAACAAGAAATCAGGCAACTTGAAAGAACGGTCACTGGCTATTTTGACTATATTGAAGACCTTATTGAACGTGAGAACACCTTTACCATGGAACAGTTCTCAGCGAGCATCAACGAATTTTTAACTTTTAGAAAATATAAAATACTGCCTGACAAAGGTAAAGTTTCAAAGCAAATGGCATTAGATAAATCCGGTGCTGAGTATGATGAATTTAACAAAACCCAGAAAATAACATCAGATTTTGACCGTGAGGTGAAAAAACTGATGGACAGAGAAGGCAAAGCAGATGAGTAAACTTGATGAGCTGATTGCGGAGTTTTGCCCTGATGGGGTGAAATACAGCAAAATAAAAGATGCGTATAAACGACTCCAAGGCACACCGATTACTGCTGAAAAAATGAAAGAAATTGATAACTCATATGGTGCATTAGAATATTTGCAGGTGGAAAAACAGTAATCAGCGCTTTCGAAAAAGATATACCTAAGGCAAACATAACAAGAGTACCTGCTGTTTTGGTTCAATCTCGCGGAGTTATTGATGCAATTTATTATGAAGAACCTTTTACATTCAAAAATGAAATGTGGGCTTATACAACTCAGAATAAAACATCAGTGAAATATTTGTATTATGTTCTAAAAAATAATATTCAGCATTTTAGAGATGCCGCTTCGGGTATGGGATCATTGCCACAGATATCATTAAAGGTAACAGAAGATTTTATGATCCCCCTCCCACCACTACCTGTTCAGAAAGAAATCGTACGGATACTGGACAATTTCACGGAGCTTACAAC
>CAZGTW010000024.1:0-5012 GCA_964528815.1 uncultured Actinomycetota bacterium
ATATAAAATATTACATAAAATAATATATTATTATTAATCGAGTTTAATATATTATAAAGAGTCAAAAATTATATCAATAATATAATAACATTAAAATCTATAATTATATTATACTAATATAATATTATTTTAAAATATAATTTTAGCCTGAACATACTGTTAATTTCAGCAAAAAGCAAGTGGCATCAATAATCAAACATGGGGATTTAAAAAAATGCTTAATAGTAATTATTTTTTGCTGTATTGCAGCTGCTCTTAAATAAGTAAATTCAAGAAGATTTCCCTGACTATTGAGGGTAATCCTAAAAAGAGTCGAACCACTTTTCATATATGCCATCAAGTGTCCCGTCCTGTGTTATTCCGGCAAGAGCCGCATCCACTTCCTGCTTTAACGGGCTTCCTTCATTAAATACAATTGCAAAATCCCTGGTTGACTGCAGCTCATCAAAAACGACATAGATGTCACTGTTTGCCCCAAGCAGGTTAACTGCAATTGGAAGGCTCAGCAGCACTGCTGACAATTCCTTGTTTTTAAGGGAATCAAGCATATCCATGACATCAGCAAATTTTACAATATCAAATTTCATAAGATATTCGGCATCTACGCTGGTATTTGTTGTCTCCAGTATTCCGACTTTTTTTCCGTCAATATCTCCCTTAACCTTTATATCAGAGCCTGTAAGCGAAACCAGAAGATATTTCATATTGAAATAAGTCTGGGAGTAATCCACAAGGTTTTCCTTTTCAATATTGTACGGCACCGCAGAAATAATGAGATCAACCTTGCCTTCCCTCAGTGCCTTAAAATCCGGGTCCCATTCTATCGGCACTATTTCTATCTGCTTATCCATCCTGGCGGCCACTTCTTTTATGAGGTCAAGGTCAAAACCAACTATTGCACCATTTTCTACATATTCAAATGGCGGATAAGTAGTATCAGTCCCTATAATCAGCAGGTTTTTTTCTATGCTTATCCCGCTGCTGTCTGTGCCTTCCATGCCGCTACCCTGATTTTGTTGTCCGGCCTGTTCTGTACCGGTGCCGCTACTATTTTCACTCCCCAAAGAGTCATCGCCTGACCCGCTGCCGGAAGTTGTCATGCCAAGCTTTCTTATTCCACCTGCCATGGTACATGCAGGCAATGAAAAGGTAATTGCCAAAACTGAAATCAACAACATTGTTAAAACAATATCAGTAATATATTTCTTCAATATTTTTTTATTTCCGGTTTTTATTTTCCTGAATGAATTCATATAAAGAGACTTTCGTTAAATTATATCCCCGGGTCCAGGAAAAAGGGTGCTTTTTGCAAAATGGTCCGCAAAAGTAGGATGAACAGTAAGCTCCAGGTATTTTGCCCTGGATGATATGTCCTCTGCTTTTTTCCTGAGCACTGAAGATACAAGCACCATCTTTGCCCCTACTGCAGCGGCATTGCCCACCTGGACAATTCTCTTAAGTGAGACTGCAGGAAACATCCCTATGTTTACAACATTTTTAGGGTCGATATATGAGCCGAATGCGCCGGCAATTATTATCCTGTCAATATCCTTAAAATCCAGCCCTGCGCTTTCAAGAAGCACATTTATGCCCGTCCTTATTGCGCTTTTTGCAAGCTGTATCTCTACAATATCTGTCTGGTTTATGGAAACCCTTCCTTCAATGCATGTGAGAAGCTCCACATCCTGGCCGTTTTTTTCTGCCTGGGCCATTATCTCATTTTTCTTACATGTATTGTTTTCAAAGGCATCCGGCTCAAGCATATACTGCAGCTTGCCCTTTTCATCCCTGCACAGGCATCCGGAATCCGGCATGAACTTTCCTCTTTCATTTATTATCCCGGCCTTTAAGAGCTCTGCAACTGCATCCAGTATTCCTGAACCGCAGATTCCCACCGGCCTTTTATCATTTATTGTCTGTATCTTTGGAACACAAGTGTCAGAATCGATTACGACTCTTTCAATTGCGCCCGGAGCTGCCCTCATCCCGTATTTAATATGGGCACCTTCAAAAGCCGGCCCTGAAGCTGTTGAAACGCTTTGGAGCCCCTTCCTGGTTTTAAGCACGATTTCCGTGTTTGTACCAATATCTACCCCAAGGAAGTTTCCTTCCATGTCATCTACTCCGGTAGAAAGAATCATCGCCATATGGTCCGAGCCAATAAATCCTGCTATTACCGGCAGCATATAAACATAACCCCCCGGAGTTATATTGATGCCTACTTCCCTTGCCTTAATTGAATGAGGGGTGTCGCTCAGTGCCACAAATGGCGAAAGTCCAAGCTGCCTTACCGGCAGTCCCAGGAAGATATGATGCATTGCCGTGTTGCCTACAATACTCATTTCAATAATCGAGCCAACCAAAATATTATTTTCTGCTGCAAGCTCTGCAACTGTTTTGTTTATCTGCTCAACTACCACTGACTGGATTTTTTTTGCTTCTGCTTCTCCCTGCATTGCAAAATTTATCCTGCTCATAACGTCTTCGCCAAAACTTATCTGAGGATTCATTACACCTTTTTTTGCAATAGTTTTGCCGCTGAAAAGGTCTACAAGCAGTATTGCGATTTTGGTGGTCCCCAGGTCTATTGCTATTCCATAAGCTTTTTGGGTGGTGTCCCCTGCTTCAATAAGCACTATCTCATTATCCCTTAATGTTACAGTTACCTGCCATGAACTGCTGCGCAGCACTTCAGGCATATATTTCAGGACACTGTAATCAAGGCTTATTTGTGCGTCCTTTTGTCCGGATTTTTTCTCTGCGCCAGGTTTTTCTTCCAGAGCATCTTTTATCCTTGCAAAATCTGCCTGCATATCGGAAAGGCTCGGGGGTTTTATTTTTAAAAAATGCTTTGAAAAAACCGGGTCGACCCTCATGCCGGTTTCTTCACCTGTTACCTGCAATTTCTGTTCTTCTGTGAGTGATGACGCAGGAATGTAAATAACCATGTCTTTATCAAAGAACTGCTCGCATGCGAGCCTGACCCCATGGACGATTTCTTCCCTGCTTAAAATCTTTTCTTCAGTAGCTGTAAGTTTTGCTTTTGCGCCGCCGTCTTCAAGTATTACAATACGGCATTTCCCGCATGTGCCCTTACCGCCGCAGACAGACTTTATGCCGATGCCGGAATCGATTATTGCTTTCAGCCCGTTTTGGCCGGAATCAAGAACGATCCTTTTTCCTATGGGCTCTACCTCTATTGTAAATTTTTTTGATGTCATGTTAAGTCGCCGGATTTTTTTTAAGCTTATAATACCCAGCTTTTCTTATTTTTTATGTTTATCCATTTCTTCCCTTATGAATTTCTCAAAATCGGGCCCAACCTTCATCAGGTTTGCAAGCTCAGCTTCAAAGTCTGAAGGTTTAATTTTTGCTATCCAGCCATCGCCATATGGTGACTGGTTTAAAAGCTCAGGGGAATCTTCAAGCTCTGAGTTTGACTCGGTGATTTCACCGGAAAAGGGAGCAAAGATTTTTCCTACCCATTTGCCTGATTCAAGTGATGACATGGACTCTCCCTGTTTGACTTTGGCGCCCTTCATCGGCAGCTCTATATATACTATCTCACCGGCAAGTTTCTGGAAAAAGTCTGTTGCGCCGATAATTACACTGCCGTCAGCGTCTGTTTTTGCCCAGAAATGATTTTTTTCATAATAAAGGTCATCAGGGAAATCATAGTTTTCTACTTGCATTTTACCTCCTGTAATAAAACGTGCTTTTATATTATTAATGTCCTGAGTTGTATTTCTGAAAAATCAATGATTTCAGTAAGATACTATTTTAAATAAATTAGCAGTTTTGGTAAATCATTATTTTTTACTGTTACCGGCCCTGGCCACTGCCGGCTGACTCCATGCTTTGCAGCACAAGCTCTGAAAGGTCCGCGACTTTTACTTTTGTCCCGCTTTCGTTTTTCTTTTTCCTTATTGCGTTATTCATTGTCCTTTCGCACTGCTGGCAGGTGGAAACTGCTATTTCGGCCCCTGTTGAATATATCTCATCTGCTTTACCTTCGGCGATTTTTGCTGCAAGCTCGGGATTTAAGGATTCGAGGTTTCCTCCGCCCCCGCAGCAGTTTGCCTGAAGTCCCTTCGCGGGCAGTTCCACAAAATCCACTCCCGGAATGCTTTTTATTACTTTCCTGGGTTCCTCAAAAATGCCGCTGTTTCTGCCAAGGTCGCAGGGATCATGATATGTCACCTTAGCATTAACCGGTCCAAGCTTAATTTTTTTCTCTTCTATTAGCTTTGCCAGGAACTGGGAGACATGCATTATTTCAAACGGTATCTTTTTGCCCGTGAGTTCCCCGTATTCATGCGCCCATGTATTAAAGCATGAGGGGCAGCTTGTTACCAGTATTTTTGCCCCTTTTGACTCAACTGTCTGTATATTGTGAAGAGCAAAATCTTTTACCTGGTCCGCCATTCCACTGCTGAGAAGCGGAAAACCGCAGCACCATTCATCTTCGCCAAGCAGCGTAAAATCTACGCCTGACTGTTTAAAAATACCTGTTATTGCCCTTGGTATTGCAAAGGACCTTGGCGAAAAAGAAGAGACGCAGCCCACAAAATATACCACTTCTGCAGTTTCTTTAAGATATTCTGAAACCTCTATGCCGGGAATCTGCTTGAGCCAGTCCAGCCTTCCCTGATTGGTGTCAAAAGTAATATTATATGCTTTCCGGATTTTTTCTTTAAGAAGGTCCAGAATGTCAGGATATTTTTTATCATCGACAAGGTCCTGCCTTGCTGCTTTAAAAAGTTCATTTATCTTGACGCCGCTCGGGCATTCCTTTGTACAGTAATTGCACATTGTACAGGTATAGACTTTCTGGGAAAGTTTGCCTGTAAAACCTATTTTTTCATTTGAAACCGCCTCGATTAGGCTGAGCTTTCCTCTTGGAGAAACACCTTCATCAAGAGTATTTTTATATACCGGGCATATTGAAAGGCAGGTCCCGCACCTGCTGCAGGCATAAAGGTCATCGCCTTTCGAAAAAACCCTTGCGCCGT
>CAZGTW010000024.1:5112-15693 GCA_964528815.1 uncultured Actinomycetota bacterium
CCTGTAAGTATCTTCGGAAATCTCAAGTTTTAAGAATTTTGCTTTTGTAATTCCTATTCCATGCTCGCCTGAAAGTGTCCCGTCAAGCTTGATTGTCTCTACAAATATTTCTTCAATTGCCTTTTCAACTCTTGTCTCCTCTTCCCTGTCGCGCAGGTCGGTAAGTATGGTGGGATGAAGATTTCCGTCGCCTGCATGCCCGAATGTGCCGATTTTTAATCTGTATTTTTTCGCTATATTATTGACAGCCTCGACAAGCTCAACTATGCGGCTCCTCGGCACTGTTGCATCCTCAAGAATAGTCGACGGCCTTATTCTTGCAAGGGAAGAAAGCGCTGCGCGCCTTGCCGACCACAGTTTGTTTCTCTCCTCATCTGATGCAGCAAGCTTAAATGAAAGAGCGTTGTTTTTTTCGCATTCTTTTTTAACTATATCTGCTTCGATGTCTACGGCGCCCTTCTGGCCGTCCACTTCAATAAGAAGCATTGCGCCGATTGTCCTGTCGAGCCCTATTTTTAAATAATCCTCGATTGCATTTATTGTGACATTGTCTATAAACTCAAGAGTTGCAGTAATGACCCCTGCCTCTACAATGTCGCGCACCGTCTTGGCGGCATGGGTCATATCAGCAAAAGTAACAAGCATGCTGGCCCTGTCTGCAGGTGCAGGAAGCAGTCCCAGCACTGCCTTAGTGATTATCCCGAGCGTTCCTTCCGAGCCCACCATGAGATCGACTATATTGTACCCTGAAACACTTTTTACAGTTTTTGTGCCCACTTTTATTATCTCACCTGTTGGGAGCACCAGCTCAAGCATATTGACATAATCCTTGGTTACACCATATTTTAAGCCGCGTAATCCTCCCGCATTTTCAGCGATGTTTCCTCCTATTGTAGAGGTCTTAAGGCTTCCAGGGTCCGGGGGATAAAAGAGCCCATGCTTGTTTGCAGCTTTATCAACATCTACTGTGATTGTACCTGCTTCAACTTCTGCAAGAAGGTCTACTGTGTTTACATCAAGTATTTTATTCATCTCAACCATTAAAAGCGAAATTCCGCCGTTTACTGCAAGGCAGCCCCCGCTTAGGCCCGTGGCGGCGCCCCTGGGAGTAACAGGTATTCTGTTCTCATTTGCAAACTTCATAATATTGCTTATCTGCATAGCGTCGTTTACCCTGACAATAGCATCAGGCATATACTCGAGCCTTGTGGAGTCATATCCGAAACAAATCTTATCCTCAATATCCGTTACTACTCTTTCCGGACCGACAATTTCCTTTAACTGGTTAATCTGTTTTTCATTCATTTCAAATTCATTCCTTGTTTTTTAAATATGGTATTACATAAGGACCCTCAGGAATTACATATATACTTGCGTCACTGCCTTTTTTAGCAAGGCTTTCAGAAAGCGCATCTTCAACGCTTTTTGCAAGTACCAGTGTTTCCTCCGGTATTTTATAGGCGCTTGCAAGAATGCAGCCGCTGTATAGATAAATTTCCGCTTTTCTTCGGGCCTTTACATATTCCTCAAATTCCCACTGGTCTATTTTAAAATAATCTTTCCTGTTGATTTTTTCCATAAAGGCATCCATATCGGATTCTTCCTGGACGATTTCCACAAATTCACGGCTGCCTATTTCTTCAGTGCATTCGGCTGCAGTGATTATAATGCCATTCTGTTTTACTGCAGGCATTGCGCCTACCATGCCTTTTACAACCTGGTAAAGAGTCGCGTCAAGCGGAAGCCCTCCTCCTGTGGTAATTACAATATCAGCCTGGCTGTCTATGGGGCAGCTGCTGGCGTCACTGCAAAACTTTGCACCCTGGCTAAATGCAGCTTCAAGGTCCCCGCAGAACACTCCTGTGACTTCCTTATGCTTGTTTATGGTTACATTTATAATAAAATCCACGCCTGATTTTATTGCAATCTCCGTTGATTCCTCGTGAAAAGGATTTCCTTCAAGGATTCCGAAAGCTGACTTTGGCGACTCAAGTATTGCCGGGCCGTGGAAGTGCCTGAACATGTCCTCATAACTTATTCCGGGGCATATTGCCTTTCGTCCGCCTGAAAACCCTGCCATGAAGTGCGGCTCAATAAGGCCGGTAAGAATCCTGAAGTCAGAATCTACAAATTCCCTGTCTATTATTATAGGGGTGCCCCTTTTTGTCTTGCCTATATCGACACAGCTTTGCCTGTCGCGGGCATTGTGGTTTATTATCCTGTAGTTTTCCATGACTGCCTTACCTACGAGCCCTTCAAGCTCTGCCCCAAGGTTTGGCCTGTGAAGCCCCGTTGCAACAAGTATTGTTATCAGATCCCTGCTTACCCCATAGCTTTCAAGCTCGGGCAGCAACACCTCAAGTATAAGTTTTGTGGGCACCGCCCTGGTCGAATCAGAAATGACAATGCATATTTTTGCATCGGTTCTTTTGCTGCTGCCAAGAAGCTTTTCTTTTAGTGGAGGGCTGCTTATCGGCTTTCTGATACCCTGCAGTATCGCCTGCGCAGCATCAGGAAGCGCAGCAAGTGGTTTGCTTGAAAGTATGCCAAGCAGGTTTTTATCCGGCACATCTACTTTTAATTTTTCATTTCCATAATCAAGTTCGACTATCATTTTATGCTTTCTGTTTCTTAATTATTTTTACCTAATTTGAATTATTAATAAATAACTATTTTTAAAATATTGCAATACTTTTTATTTTAAAATATTCAAAACAGATGCTGCAGATTTAATTGTTATAACATTATAACCTTAAGGCCTGAAAAATGGAAGAATAAAAACTGCAGATAAACCGGATTTTAGTATTTGGCTAAATTAACAAAAAAACACAAGCATTTATCTGGAACTGTTACCAGATAATCAATAAACCTGACTGTGCAATTACATTACCGCCCTGTAAAGATCCGAATGCGGCGCTGCAATTACCTCGTAATCTACCAGAAAACCCTTCTCTTCGGGATAAGCTATCCCTGTCATGACAGATTCCCTGACATCTGAAAGAACTCCATTTATCACACAGATGTTTTTTCCTCCAAGTGCCCTGGCAATCCTGACCTCTACTATATCAATATCAGTAGCTTTAATTGCGGCATCAGCGGCCCATATTATTGACGGTGCCGTCAGGGTCTCTATCACGCCGATTGACTGCGGTTGCCTGACCTCAGATGTCCCGTTGAGCCCGGCAAAAAGCTGGGGATAGACATTGGGTATTACCACAGAGTCGATTATAAAAGAACCTGACTCTTCCTGGACAACGTTTATAGAATTTTTAACGGCACTTACCAGCCCGGCAAAAATAATATAGTATTTGCCGGGGCATATTGTTTTTGCTTCGACGATTCTTACATCTGAAGCTTTTACAATCCTGTCAACTGCATTTATCCCTACAGCAATGCTTCTAAACTCTACAACGCCTATGGACCTTTCCATCATGCCTTCTTATAAAAAAAATTCTTAGTAATAAACAAGCTAATAGTTACAGATGACTGTAATAATTATACTTGTAAAAACTGCGCACAGGTTAAATAAAAAACCTGCCGGATACAGCCTTCTGCAAAAAGCTAAATATTTATGCTACATAGCTGAATCGGATTTTGGCTTTGCAGCTACGCCTTTATTGGGCCTTGGAATCTGGCCGCTTCCTGTCCTTACCATCCTGCCGGATATGACTTTGTCAACTTCTGTATGCGGCCTTGGAATTACATGCACGCTTACAACTTCGCCTATCCTCTTGCCTGCTGCTGCGCCTGCATCCACTGCAGCCTTTACTGCGCCCACATCGCCCTTGACAGTCATGGTTACAAGCCCGCTGCCTGCGTATTCCTTTGACACAAGCCTTACATTTGCAGCTTTGACCATTGCATCTGCTGCCTCAATTGCTGCTACGAGCCCCTTTGTTTCTATTAATCCCATTGCTTCTTCCATCGGATGTCTTCTCCTTTCGAATTAAAAAGATAATTCCATAAAATAATTAATAAACCTTAATCTGATATACTTTGCGTCTGCAGCTCCTTTTTTAGCTGCCTGCCTTTAACCTGGTATTTGCTATTTTTTTCTAAATTGCTATTTGACAAAATTCATTCCGCCGTTTATAACCAGCCTTCTTTCCCTGACAAATGAGCGCGGAGTCGTAACACCTTCTCCGGTTGCACCTGCAATCGTCCATGTGGTGCCGCCCTTGTATACTTCTGCTGCAAGCGACTGGCTCGGGCCGTTTATTATTGTAAATGTCGTATTAATTGCCTGGGCAAACCTTGTTATACGCTCTATATTATTTGAATGTATGACTGCCGTATGCTTGAAATTATGCTCGACCCTTACTGCAACATTTAAAGCTTCTTCAAACGAATCGACCACAACTATTGGAAGAACCGGCATAAGCTGTTCGTGCTGAACCATAGGATGGTCCTCGGGTGCCAAAAATACTGCAAGTTTTACTGAGGGGTCCACATTAATTCCTGCATCTCTTAATATGATGTCGCAGTTTTTGCCCATATAGCTTTTGACAATTTCTCCTTCCTTTACAACAATGCTTACCACTTTTGCAGCCTGTTCTTCGTTTAATACAACAGCATTGCTTCCTGAAAAAGCTGAAAGGAGCTTGTCAATTACATTTCTTGTGGTGATACAGATTTTTTCTTCATTGCAGAGGATATTATTATCAAAAGAAGAGCCAAAAACTATATCTGCTGCTGCTTTTTCAACGTTTGCAGTATCATCCACCAGTACAGGGGGATTTCCGGGACCTGCACCCATTACCCTTTTGCCGCTTTTCATTGCGAGCCTTACAACACCTGGTCCGCCGGTTACAACTATCAGTGAAATGTCAGGACTTTTAAACACTGTAGCTGCATTCTCAATCTTGGACTCTTTTGCGGCTGTTATTAAGTTCGCGGGTCCGCCGGCTGACACTATTGCACTATGGACGAGCCTGAAAATATCCAGCGTGCAATTATGTGCGCTTGGATGCGGAAGATACACTACTGAGTTTCCTGCAGAAATCATGCAAATCGTGTTATTGATAATTGTCGGAACAGGATTTGTCATAGGCGTAATTGCTCCTATGACTCCAAAAGGCGCGCCTTCTATAGTGACTATGCCTTTTTCATTTGAATAAGTAGTCAGTTCCAGGTATTCCGGACCGGGCGTAAAAAGAGCCGCTATCTCATTTTTGGCTATCTTATCTTCATATCTTCCCATCCTGGTTTCTTCTACGGCCATTTTTGCAAGTCTTTCCTTATTGGCCAGCGCGACTTTCCTTATTTCATCAACAATCCTAAACCTTATGTGCCTGCCCAGCTCCACAAATTTTTTCTGAGCATTTTTTGCTGCTTGTATTGCATCTTCAATGCTATCAAAAACTCCATCACCTGTTGTGGAGGAAACCGGTACAGTCTTTAAGGTAGATGCCCCGGTACTGGCAAACAAATTGTTCACCACTTCCCTGACAATCTGCTCGACTTGGTTTTCATCTATTGCCACATCTTACCTCCTGAAAATTATTTTTCTGTAAGAATTTATATTTAAGAGCCATATGCAACTTTTTAGAGATGCGCCATTATTTTATTTCGATGCCATATTTTGACGCTTCATCTTTTACCAGCGGACTTATAATCACATTACTGTCTGCTGTTATGACCCTGCCGGCAAATTCTTTTATATTTGCCATTGTAATTACAGTCTTAGTTGTAACGCTTCCGGGCATCGGCTGCCGGGCCGGGGCCTGTGCCTGTGCATCAAACTCTGCCCTGCCCTTATTGCAGGCCTGGCCTGATGTCATTGCGCATATATTGCGCAAGAGATTGGGATCGCTTACCTCTCCGGTAAAGCTTCCGTCTGGTATTGAAGGCGGTATATTTTTGCCTTCAGCCATTTGCATGCCAATCGGAGAGACACATGATGCATCCACGATTTCAACCAGGCTCCCGTTTACAAGATCTGCCGCATTGCCGTCATCAGTGTCCACATGAAACTCGGTTTTAAAGTCCGGGGCGACCCTTACCTGAACATTATTAAATGTCAGTCCTTTTGGCCCTCCGACCCGAACGTCTACTACCTGGTTATCATTTATGCCGAAGAAGCCTGCATCTTCAACACTTAAATGCATGTGCCTGTTTGCTCTTATGGCACCTTCCGGCAGGTAAACAGTACCTTTTGGCCCAACAAGAACACAGGGAGCCGAACCCGCTGTCTCGCCGGATGGCCGTACCGGTGCATCAATTCCAAGTACTATGCAATCAGTCTTTGAAAGCTCGACCTGGGTCTTTGACCTTAACGGCCCAAGTACCCTTACGTTCTGTATGGCAGTAAGTTTAGGGCCCACAACAGTAAGCGTTTCTTTTGCTGCAAATCCCGGGTTATAAAGGTCCCTTAAGGGATTTAACGAGTACCCCTTCCCAAACAGAGTATCAAGATCCTGCTGGCAAAGGTGAATGTGCCGCACCGATATCCCTACTACTACTTTTCTTCCCTGGTTTGCATCTGCCCGCGGCGGTTGTAAACCAGTTGCAGCTGCACCTGATTTGGTTGGCTCAGCCCGGAACGCATTTTCATTCATCAGTTTTTCTATGACGTTTTTAACAACATCCCTGATTAATTGTTCGGTATCCAATTTAATACCCCACTTATATTGGAAAAATTAACAAATAAACAGACAGTAAATTGCCGGCACTGCCGGAAAATTACAGATCTTTATACTGAAAAGTTATTTTTCCTGGGGCAAAATCATGTCCAGTTCAGGATGCGGCCTTGGGATAACATGAACTGATACCAGTTCCCCGACTCTTTTTGCTGCTGCTGCACCTGCATCGACTGCAGCTTTTACAGCGCCTACATCGCCTTTGACGATTACGGTAACAAACCCGCCGCCGATTCTTTCTTCACCCATGAGGCTGACGTTTGCTGCCTTTACCATTGCATCTGCTGCTTCGATTGAACCAACGAGTCCTCTGGTTTCAATCATTCCGATTGCTTCTCCTGACATTTTCTTTTCCTTTCACTATTTTGACTTGCTAATCAATTTACTGTTAGCTTTTTATTAAAACTTATAATATCCTGCCGTGAAATAATTCCGGATATTAAATTATTAATTATATCAAAAACCCTCTAAAATTTGGCACTTTAAATAAACAATTTTTCCTGTTTTTTGCCCTTATCTGCATACGCCGGCCACATTTTACCGAGTGTGCCCTATTTTCTGTAATCTTTAACTATATTATTTACAACTGCAGTAATGACCTGTACCAGCTTTTCTCTTGATAATGTTATGCTCTCACCCATTGATGAGCATTCTGCTGGCGTTGCGCCGGGTGACGTTTCGGCACTGGCGTCTTCAGGGCTTTTTATGACTTTTCCATCTATCCTGCACCCGGGGTAATTCTCACGGGAAAGTCCGAAATAGTCCCTTACTTTTATTGTCTTTTTTGCATCTTCCTCGCTTAATACATTTACATTTCCAAGGGCCCTTGCAATAAAGCTTATTTTTGCAAACAGTTCAAGGCTCTCCATCCTGTAATATGCCTGGAAAACGTCATTGCCCACTGAGAGCGCACCGTGGTTTTCAAGAAGGAAAACACTGTATTCCTTGAGCAATGGCCTGATGTTTTCAGGGATCTCCATTGTCGAAGGTGTCCCGAATTTTGCTGTGGGTATCGAGCCCAGCCCTATGATTATTTCAGGCATAATGCATTCATCAAGAGGTATTCCTGCAACTGCAAAGCCAGTAGAGTATGGCGGATGGGCATGGACAACTGAGTTTGTGCCCTCCTTGTTTTTATATACGTCAAGGTGCATTTTTATTTCAGAAGAAGGCTCAAGCTGACCGTCTATCTTATTGCCTTCCATGTCCACCTTAATGAGCTGGTCAGTTGTAAGATAACCCTTGCTCATCCCCGTAGGTGTGCAGAGCACAGTATCCGGCCCTATCCTTATTGAAATGTTGCCATCATTTGATGCCACCCATCCGTTTGCATGGACCCTTTTACAGATATCGATTATATCATTTCTGTTCTGGCTCTCTGTCTTTTCCATTAAAACCCCTCTATTAAAATCTTGCCCCTAAAAAATATATTTATCAATACAAGCGCCTCATAACTGTCAGCACATGCACATTGCCGGCTCGAGCCACCTTAAAAGGTCCTTGTCAGGATTTGCAATCACCCTGAAAGCTATTAGCGAGCCGTTTTCACTTAAGAATTGGACTGAATTTTTTACAGCTTCCTGAACTGCTGCAAGTTTTCCTGTTATAATGTAGAAACTGTTTACCCCGCAGCCCCTGCCAAGCCTGAATTCAACAATTTTTACCTCTGCGCTGTCAAGGCTTATATCAGCAGCATTTATTATATCTGCCATATGAAGGCTTTCGATAATGCCTATTGAATCTTCAAGCCCTGCATCGATTTTTCCGCTAATGGCGTCTATTATCTCATTGTTAATAGCGCTTACTACAAAAGACGAAAAGACTTCCCTTCCGCCCAGCCTGTCGGCCACTTCAACTGATTTTTCCACTGCTGAAGTCTCGCCAGATACTATTGCAAGATATTTGCCGGGGCAAAGTGTAGTTGCAAGTAAAAGGTTTACCTGTGCAGCTTTAAGCATTGCATCTGTTACTGCAATTCCTTTTGCTATGCTCTTGAATTCAACTATTGCTATGTCAGTTTCAAATCCCATTTTTATTTTAATATTTTGACTTTTAGTTTTTTTACCGGCCGATTTTTAATTACTGCTTTTAATTATTATATAAGCTTCATTTACTTCAGTGACTGTCCCGTCAATGGAGCTGTGAAGCTTTGCACCAAGTTTTCCCTCGGGTATTTCCCCGACCAGTTGTCCCTTTACTACGTGGTCCCCTGCCTTTACTATTGGGACACATGGAGCCCCAAGATGCTGTGACAGGTAAAGCTTGACCTGGCTTATGCTTCCATTAATTGGAGTAATTGGGGTCCTGCTGTCATATTTGTCAATCTCAAGGCGTTTTTCAAGACGGCTGACAGGGACTTTCCTGTAATCCCGGAATTCAATTGTTTCAAGTTCTTTTCTGCTGTGAGGGTTTTTAATGCCCTTTTTTGCAAGCTCGGCTTTAATATAGTTAAAAAGGCTTCTTGCTGAAAGGTCCACAACACAGCTGTAAAGCTCGCATAAACCGCAATCACAGCAAAGGTATGCAAAATCAAATTTTTCCAGGTCCGCGTCACCAAGCTCGCCCTTATACATTTTCTTCATCATCTCGTCCGGGAAAAGATTGTGCCCCAGAAGGTACCTCGGGCAAAGGTCTGTGCACATCCTGCAGCTTAAGCATATTGCCTGTGCCCTCTTTACTGCATTTTTTATGCTCCTTACCTTATGCTCTATCACAATACTGTCTGAAGGCAGGACAATTATTGATTTGGTGGTTTTTTTGACTGCATATTTATTTTCATCAATGAGCTTTCCCATCATGGGCCCGCCGTCAAGCACCTTATAGTCGCCTGAAGTAATGCCTCCGCATAAATCAATCAGGATTTTTACAGGGGTGCCCACCGGGACCTCAAATGTCGCTGGATTTGCGACCTGGCCGTTTACCGTGACAAATTTAGTAATGACATTGCCGCCGTGCATGGCATTGGAGACATTGAGCAGTGTCTCTACATTTGTGACCACTACCCCGACCATCAGGGGTATGCCTCCTTCAGGCACAATCCTTTTTGTGACTTCATAGACAAGCACCTGCTCATCGCCGGCAGGATAAAAATTGCCAAGCTTAAATATTTCAAAATCAAAACTGTCTGAGCTGCTGCTGCCTTTGGCAGAATTTTTATATTCCTCAATAACATGGATCGCATCCTTGTATTTTGCTTTGAGTGCAAGGACCGTCCTTTTTGCGCCGACGAGCCCGGCTGCAATTTTTGCGCCTTCTGCGACTTTGCCGAAATATTTTTCCAGGAGCTGTGCATCAACATGTATCATCGGCTCGCATTCCGCCCCGTTTATAATAAGGGTGTCAACGCTTGCATCAAATTTGACATGCGAAGGAAACCCTGCGCCCCCGGCGCCTACTATTCCTGCGTTTTTTATGATTTCAACTTCAGGTTTTGCCATTTTTTTACTTAAGGTCCACCCTTTCAACTTTTGCTACAAGCGTACCGTCAATGTTCTTTCCTTGTGTTGCATCTGTGCGCCTTGCAGTGCTGCCTGTAACCATCAGGCCCACTTCACCTTCACCAAGCCCAACTGTGTCGACAGCAACAAAATATTCTTTCCTGCCATTTAGCTCCCAGTCAACTGACTGGACAAATAAAAGCTTAAAACCGCTTAAATGGTCAAGTTTTATTGTAGAAGTCACGCTTCCGATGACTTTAACCATTTTCATGATTATAACCCCTTATGACCCTTCCCTGGGTGGCCATATCTATTTTATCAATGATTCCCACAATCGAGCCCCTCAATGGTATGTTTTTTACGCCCATCATCCGGCCGATTGTTTCGCCGTCTGCTATCCATATTACAAGATTTCCAACATCTGCTCCAAGAAAATCGCCGACAATCTCATTATTTCCTATTACATTTCCGTCAGGATCAAGGGGCTCGACTATTGAAAGCTTGAC
>CAZGTW010000025.1:0-15301 GCA_964528815.1 uncultured Actinomycetota bacterium
GAGTCATATCTGCAGGGTCTGACAACAAGCATGCCTGCAAACATACAGCAAATGATTATAAATACTGTCGAGGGCCTTGAAAATGCACGCATAGTCAGGCCGGGTTATGCTGTAGAATATGATTATCTTTTACCAAACCAGCTCAAACATACACTGGAAACAAAAAGCATCGATAATCTTTTTTTTGCAGGACAGGTAAACGGGACATCAGGATATGAAGAGGCTGCAGCGCAGGGTTTTGTTGCAGGAGTCAACGCATATTTAAAACTGGAGGGCAAAAAACCACTGGTCCTGGAAAGAAATGAAAGCTATATAGGCGTATTGATCGATGACCTTATAACTAAAGAATTAATAGAGCCTTACAGGATGTACACCTCCAGGTCCGAACACAGGTTGCTGTTGAGGCCGGATAATGCCGACATAAGGTTATCCGGAAAAGGGAACTCAATAGGACTGATATCAGAAGAACAATACAGTAAAGTTAAAACAAAAAAGGAAAGGATAGAGAAATTAATAAAACTGCTGCATACTGTTACCATTGGCCCTAAAACAGGAATAAACGAACTTTTAGATCTGTATAATACCCCGCCCATTGAAACCCCGACAAGTCTTTATAAATTACTTAAAAGGCCGCAGGTCAAGATTTTTGACCTGGTTAAATATATAAACGGACAAACAGATCTTTCGGGTTTTAACTATAAAGATTTTGACCAGGCTGAAATAAATATAAAATATAAGGGCTATATCGAAAGGGAGCAGGCTAGAGTAAAACGCCTTGAAAACCTGGAACATTTTAAAATAAATAAAGATACAGATTTCTTCAGGATAAAGGGCCTGACATTCGAGTCTCAGGAAAAACTCTCACTGATAAGACCCGAAACTCTTGGCCAGGCGTCAAGGATAGCAGGTGTTTCACCTGCAGATATATCAGTACTTATGGTTCATCTTAAACAAAAATGATTTCGGCAGAAGAAATAAAAAAAGCACTTCAGGCAATGGATATCGCATCCGGACACAGGGAAGAAAACCGCATGATGGCCTTTCTCGACCTTATAACTGTCTGGAATTTAAAAACCGGCATAACCGGTACAAAAGAAAGGGAAGAAATATTAAAGAGGCATTTTTTTGACTGCCTTTCACCTTACAGTTTTTTCCATTTACTGGCAGGTGAAAAAAGCAGCCCTTCTTTGCTTGATATCGGTACCGGCGGAGGATTGCCCGGAATACTGCTTGCAATTTTTTTTGAAGAATTCAGGATATCTCTTATAGATGCAAAAAAGAAAAACACCATGTTCCTTGAGGAAGTTATTAAAAAACTCGGTCTTCAAAACACTACAGTAATATCCGGCAGGGCCGAAGAGCTGGCACATGAAAACAGGTACAGGGAGAGTTTTGATTTTGTGACCGCAAGAGCAGTTGCTGTAACATCTGTACTGGCTGAGTTATCACTTCCATTCTGTAAACCCGGCGGCAGAGTGGTGCTTTATAAAAGCCGTAAGGTCTTTGAAGAAGCCAAAGACGCAACTGCTGTAATCAATAATCTGGGGGGACAAATAGAGGATATAAAAGAAATCAGGTCCCCTTATCTTGATGAATACAGGGCACTGCTGGTAATAAAAAAAGTATCTCCTTCTTTATATAAATATCCAAGGAAATATGCTAAAATTATAAAAACATCTTTAATTGACCAAAAAGGCTTATAATTAATTGTATAAATATACTTATGGGTAATAATGTAAATACAGATGTGCTTTAAAAGATTATTTAGACGGAAAATCAATAAGGACGAGGCTTCAAAAACAGGTAAAGCAGCAGATATCGTTACAGGGATAAAAAACGATCCTCCCATACAAAATCAGGGCACAAACAGGGAAACATTACTTAAAGATCCTGCCGGGAATGTAAGTGATGATAAAGCAGGGGAGCAATATAAAAATCCGGGGACTCCGGAAGGCGTAAAGAGCAAACAGATGGAAAACTTCATGAATTATAGTAAAAGTGATACAGAAAAAGATAAAAAATATCTGGGAAGGATTATTGCGATTGCAAACCAGAAAGGCGGGGTAGGAAAAAGCACTACTGCTGTGAATATGTCGGGCTATCTTGGGAATTCCGGCTTTAAAACACTTATAATAGATTTTGACCCGCAAAGTAACTCGACAAGCGGACTCGGGATAAACAAGGAAGAAATACAGGCAAGTGTTTATGAAGTAATAATAAATAATGAAGAACCCAGGAAGGCAATTCTTAAGACAAATTATAAAAATCTCTATATAATGCCTTCTTCAATACAATTGGCCGGTGCCGAGGTGGAGCTGGTTTCAGCGATGAAAAGGGAGTATAAACTGAAACACGCTATAGACAGCTTAAAAGCTGAATTTGATTTTATTATAATAGATTGCCCTCCAGCGCTTGGGCTGCTTACTATAAATGCCCTGACGGGTGCAGGTGAAGTAATGATACCAATACAATGTGAATACTATGCGCTTGAGGGCCTTGGACAGCTTATAAACACCATTAATCTTATCAGGGAGAATTTAAACGAAAAGCTGATAATAACCGGCGTCGTTATGACGATGTTTGACCAGCGCACAAGGCTGTCGGAACAGGTCATAGATGAGGTAAAGGCATATTTTCCGGATAAAGTATATTCTACAATAATTCCAAGAAATGTAAGATTAAGCGAGGCTCCTAGTTATGGAAAACCAATAATTGAATATGACCCTGATTGCAAAGGCGCGCTTGCATATAAAAGCTTGACAGAGGAAGTGATTGCAAATGGCCCAAAGTAAAGGTGGTTTAGGACGGGGACTGAGTGCCCTGATTCCGGGAGTTACAACAAAAACCGGCGAAGAAGTATTTGATAACAGCATACTGGAAATTCCCGTAGTTAAGATTGTGCCAAATAAGAACCAGCCCAGGTATATGTTCCAGGAGGAATCTTTAAATGAGCTGGCAGAATCCATAAAAGAATTCGGCATAATACAACCAATAATTGTAAGAAACCTGGACAGGGGAGGGATGTATGAGATTATTTCCGGTGAAAGAAGATTCAAGGCAGCAAAAATACTCGGGCTTTCTACTGTACCGTGCATAATCAACCATAATATTGATGATCTCTCCTCTCTCGAGATGGCGCTTATCGAGAATATCCAGAGAGCGGACCTGACACCTATAGAGCTCTCACTGACATATAAACAGCTCATTGATGAATTCAAGCTCACACATGAAGAGATGTCAAAAAAAATAGGTAAAAGCAGGGTCTCAATAACAAATTCACTAAGGCTTCTTATGCTCCCGGTCGAGGTCCAGAAGATGGTTGATGAAGAAAAATTAAGCGCCGGACATGCCAGGGCGCTGCTAGGCCTGGAAAATAAAGACGACCAGATAGAGCTTGCAGAAAAAATCATCGATGAGGATATCAATGTAAGGACTATTGAAAAAATGGTTGCAAAATTACAGGATAAACCAGCTGTAAAAAAACAGGAACAGGCTAAAAAGCTGCTTCAATTCGATAAACTTCCTGAAATTGAAAAAACTGTTTCGGATTATCTTGAAGCTCCTGTAAATATAAAAATAAGCAGAAACAAAGGTAAAATTGAAGTCCTTTTTGGTTCAATCGGTGATTTTGAAAGGATAGTGCGAAAAATAATTGGAGACAAGTAATCCAGCCGGGCAAAAACCGCAGTGGCTCAGGAAGAAAGTATCTCTAAACAACGAAAATATTGCTGCAGTAAAAGATCTACTTGTTGACCTGAATCTTAATACAGTATGCCAGAGTGCAAAGTGTCCGAACATCTTCGAATGCTTCAGTAAAAAAACCGCCACATTTATGCTCCTCGGAGACAAATGCACAAGAAACTGTGCTTTTTGCGGAGTGGACTCTGCAAATCCGCTTCCACCGGACAAGAATGAACCATTAAATATTGCAATAGCAGTTAAAGAATTGTCGCTTCAGTACATTGTGCTAACCTCAGTTACAAGGGATGACATCAAAGACGGGGGAGCAATACAATTTGCCGAGACTGTTAAACAGATAAAAAAAGAAATGCCGGGGGCAATAGTAGAGTGCCTGGTGCCTGATTTCAGGGGCATGACAGAAAATCTGAAAATCCTGCTGGATGCAAATCCTGATGTTCTTAACCACAATGTTGAAACAGTAAAAAATAATTATAAAAAAATAAGGTCCGGGGCATCCTATAAGCGCTCACTTGATCTGCTGAAATCTTCAAAAAAGTTAAGGCCGGATATTATCACAAAATCAGGATTCATGCTTGGGCTGGGAGAAAGCATCAAAGAAATAAAGGAACTTTTATCTGACCTTTCTGCTTCAAAAGTGGATATTGTAACCATAGGGCAATATCTTCGCCCTTCCGCAAAAAATCACCCTGTAATTAAATATTACAGTCCTGACGAATTCTCACAAATAGAAGAAATTTCAAAAGATTTTGCTTTTAAATATGTGGTTTCAGGGACTTTTGTAAGATCGTCCTACCAGGCTTCAGCAGCATATAATGCAATAAAAGCAGGTTATATAAAATGATTAAAGACAGCATTAGAGCTTTTATACAAAAAGTAAAGGTATATAACAAGATAGCAAATATAACCCAGATAACCAGGCGCTACATAGCACTAAATGGTTTTGACGGGGTAACTACAATACTGGGAGTGCTGCTGGGAAATTATGTAATCGGTGCTCTTGATTTTAAACATGTAATAATATCCGGTTCAGCGGTTTGCATCTCGCTGGGAGTATCGGGGGTAGTAAGCGCATACAACAGCGAGAGCTCGGAAAGGACAAAGGAAATAAAAGATCTTGAGATGTCCACACTTCACGTACTGGACGGAACAATAATTTCCAGGGCACAGAGATTTGCAACCATTGTCTTATCTGCATTAAATGGAATAACATCCGGGCTTTCTGCATTCATACCACTGGTGCCCTTCTTTTTTGGAAGATTTATACCGATCCAGGTCTGCTATTATATCGGTACAGTCTTAGCTTTTATAATCCTTACAGGTATTGGCATATTCCTCGGTAAAATCTCAAAAAGGAACCTTATTCTAAGTGTGATTAAAATGGTCCTGGCAGGGGCGTTTTGCATCGCCCTGGGCTTCCTTCTTGAATTCATCGAATAAAAAATTTCCCCGGCAGGATGTCCCGGGCAAAACACTCTCAAGGCATTTGTAAATAGTAAAGCCTGCAGCCTTTAAAGGGAGGAGAGCTTCTCCTTTTTTGCCTGCAGGCTTTTTGCTGTAATCAGTTCCAGCATTTCAAAATATCATTACAGGATAGAAAGATAATTCTCTATTTCATAATTTGTTACGAAAGTCCTGTATCTGTCCCATTCTATATGTTTATTTTCAATGAATTTTTCAAAAACATGATTTCCAAGAGTTTCCCTGACCAGGGTGCTTTTTTCCATAAATTTTACAGCCTCAAAGAGATTATCAGGAAGAGTCTCAATACCGGCGCTTTCCCTTTTTTTAACATCCCACTCAAAGATGTTCTCTTCTACCGGTTCCGAAAGGCTGTATTTATTTTTAATTCCCTCAAGGCCGGCAGCAAGCATCACACTGAATGCAAGATATGGATTGCATGCCGGGTCCGGGCACCTCAGCTCAATTCTTGTAGCTTTTTCTTTTCCAGGCTTATACATCGGCACCCTTACCATTGTGGACCTGTTTCTTCTGGCCCATGAAATATAAACAGGAGCCTCATAACCGCGAACAAGCCTCTTATATGAATTTACCCACTGATTCGTTATTGCGCAGATTTCTTTTGAGTGTTTAAGAAGGCCCGCAATAAAATATTTTGCTTCAGCGGAAAGGTTATATTTATCATTTGCATCAAAAAATAAATTCTTATCGCCTTTAAAAAGTGACTGGTGGGTATGCATGCCGCTGCCGTTTTCTCCAAAAATCGGTTTTGGCATAAAAGTCGCATAAACACCGTTCCTGTTTGCCACTTCTTTTACAATCATCCTGTAGGTCATTGCATTGTCTGCCATTGTCAGGGCATCCGTATACCGTAAATCTATTTCATGCTGTGAAGGCGCGACTTCATGATGGGAATATTCGACACCTATTCCCATTGCCTCAAGGTAAAGTATAGTGGCCCTCCGCAAATCGCTTGCCACATCCTTGACCGTAAGGTCAAAATACCCTCCCTTGTCAAGTATCTCCGGGCTTTTATCTGTTTTAAAGTAAAAGAATTCAAGTTCAGGCCCTACATAATAAGTGTAGCCAAGGTCAGAAGCCTTTTTTAATGTTCTCTTTAGAACCCACCTGGGGTCACCTTCAAAATGTGAACCATCCGGTTCAAGGACATCACAAAACATCCTTGCAACACCATTTTCCTGCGGGCTCCAGGGCAGTATCTGGAAAGTGGACGGATCCGGCATCGCCATTACATCGCTTTCCTCAATTCTTGAAAAACCTTCAATAGAGGAACCGTCAAATCCCATACCTTCTGATAATGCTCCCTCAAGCTCCTCGACAGTTATGGAAAAACTTTTCAGCATTCCCTGAACATCAGTAAACCATAACCTGATGAACTTGATTTTATTGTCCCTGGCTTTTTTAAGGACATATTCTTTCATTTCATCGTTATGCGCCATTTCTTACCAGCCTTTCATTTTTAATTTATTTCCTTCAGTTAAAAGCAGGAAAGGGATAATAAGATTTCCTTATTGCCTGCATTTAACAGGGATATTTATAATATGGGGTATTTATAACATATTTTTATGAAAAATAAGTTAATTCCATGTTAAATCTATGTTAATTTTTCAGAAGGTCAAACACCAGGGGAAAACATATAGCCGACATTTCTTACAGTTTTAAGCATATCTATATAAGGCTGGGCAAGCTTTGATCTCAGCCGCCTCATGTGGACATCTACTGTCCGGGAACCGCCATAAAAATCATAACCCCAAACATTTGAAAGCAGCTTGTTACGGGAAAAAACTTTATCAGGGTTCTCCATAAGCAGTTTCAGCAGCTCATATTCCTTAAAGGTCAGCTCAATCTCTTCGCCATTTACTGACAGTTCATATTTGTCGAGATTAAGGATAAGGTCCTTTACTGCAATGCAGTTGCCTGTCTTTTCAGGAATTTTTAATGCAAGCAGGTGTGATATTCTTATATATAATTCCTGGATTATCCTTCCATCAAATAAAATATCATCGAATTTAAAAAGGCGGCCCTGCAGGGCAAGCGCATTATTTGCCTGGTTTTCTTCGAGCAGCAGCAGTTTTACTGCTGCGCTGGATTTGACTTTTGAAAAAAAATCCCGGTAATAATCATCGTCTTCAAGCGTAAGCCCGCAGATATCGATTATTATGAGTTTATAGGCATCAGGATTTGTGCTTACGGGCTCAAAAACCGGGCACGTCTCAAGAAAAAGCCCTTTATCTGAACAAACAGTTTTTATATCACTGATATGGGCATCTTCATTGGATATCAACAGTATATTTATCATAATTTAAAGATTTTATTGTTTATATTTTTGTTATTTTATTTATAATATATAAAATTTTTAATATTATACAGCCGAATATTTTAAATAAACCAGCTTTTAAAATAAAAGCGCATATTTTATTTGTAAAAAATTTAAATATCATGAATGGCGGGTAAAAAATGTATATAATAATTCTTCTGGTCCTTGTTGCAGTAGTAGGGTTTTTCGGTTTGAAAGCCTCAAAGTCCGGTTCCCTGAGCTTTGTTGAAATACCGGTTTTTGCAGTTTTTTGCCTGGGGCTTGCAGGATACCTGGTTTTTTTAATATATGAACTGGCATAAAAACTTAACAGCCAGCAGGCAGAAAATTATACCAGCCGGAATTTATTGGTTATAGGGTATCTCCGGTCCTTGCCGAATGCTCTTGCTGTAATCTTGATTCCCGGCGCGCCCTGCCTTCTTTTATATTCATTAAAATCCACCATATTTATTACATTTTTAACAGTATCTTCCGGCAGGCCGGATTTCATTATTTCCCTGAAGTCTTTCTCATCTTCTATATATGCCTTCAGTATCCTATCCAGCACCTCATAAGGCGGAAGCTTATCCTGGTCTGTCTGGCCCGGCTTAAGTTCTGCAGAAGGGGCTTTATTTATGATTTCTGCCGGTATGATATTGCCATATTTTTTATTGAGAAAATCACATATTTTATAAACTACTGTCTTATATATATCTTTAATCGGAGAAAAACCGCCCACCATATCCCCATAGAGGGTACAATAACCCACGCTTATCTCGCTTTTGTTGCCTGTGGCAAGTACGAGCCAGCCATATTCATTTGAAAGGCTCATTAAAATATTTCCTCTTATCCTTGCCTGGAGATTTTCTTTTGTTATGTTTATGCTATCTGTTTTAAGGCTGTTTCCAAGGCTTACAAGGTATTCTGAATAAAGGCTGTTTACAGGGATTATTATTTTGCCGATACCGGTTTTTGCACAAAGAGAAAGGGAGTCATCAACACTTCCTTTAGAAGAATACATTGACGGCATTATAACACCTGTTACATTGGAGCTGCCGATGGCAAAAGAAGCAATAACTGCGACCAGGGCAGAATCTATGCCGCCGCTCAATCCAAAGACGACTTTTGTAAAGCCATTCTTTTTTATATAATCTCTTGTTCCCAGCACCAGCGCACCGAAAATCTCTTCTTCCGGACAGGATATGAGCTTTTTATAATAATCTATACCTGTGATTGCAGGTACGCCAGAGTAATCATCTTTGCCGGAAGGCACATCCTTAATTTTTGACGTTGCAGGACAAGCAGGATTTAAAACAGTCTTTTGCCCCCTTTTTTTTAGAGGTTTTTTTATTTCAATTAACTTAACGGTATTACTGTCAATTCTTAATTCATCACGCTGGTTTTTATACTTTGCATCCTGCAGTCTTGTCGAGTTTATACTTTCTGTATCTATATCAAAAATGAAACTGTCTTCTTCAAAGGGTTTTGCCCTGTAAAGTATACGGCCTTTTTCATCCATAAGCATTGAATTGCCATCGAACACAAGCTCATCCTGGCCGCCCACCAGGTTGACATATAATATATTTACCCTGTTATCCACGGCCCTTGTAAATAGCATCTTCTCTCTTTCGTCTATCTTGCCTGTGTGATAGGGAGAAGCGGAGATATTTATAATAAGCTCGGCACCGCCGCTGATTGCCTGTGCTTTAGCCGGGCCGGAAGAGTAATAAATATCTTCGCATATATTTACCCCAAAAGTTAAAGGGCCCAGTTTAAAGATAAGATCTTCTGTGCCTTTCTGGAAATATCGCTCTTCATCAAAGACAGAATAATTCGGCAGATACTGCTTATTATAAACGGCGACAGTTTTTTTATTTGACAATATTGCAGCAGAATTATAAATATCAAAATTTTTATTTACAAAACCTGTTATAACTGTAATATTTTCTGTAAGTTCCCTGATTTTTGAAAGGTGAGCCAGGTTTTCTTCAATAAAAGCAGGCTTAAGAAGCAGGTCCTCCGGCGGATAGCCGGTTAGTGCAAGCTCGCCAAACGCGATAATATCAGCCTCATTGTCTTGTGCGGATACAATATGCTGCGCAATCCTGTCAAAATTACCCTTAATATCTCCAACAGTCGGGTTTATTTGCGCACAATATATTCTTATTGTGCCCTGTTTTCCACTCATTTTTACTCTTCTTCTTTTAGCAGGCGGTCCTTTATTTTTTGCGACACCATATCAGGTGTCCAGGGAGGGTCCCAGACCAGGTTGACCTTTACTTTACCGGCACCTTCCATTTTTTCTATCCTCTTTTGAGCCTGGTAAGTTATCATGGAATGCATCGGGCAGCCCCTGGTTGTCATTGTCATGTCCACATCAATATTATTGTCTGCATCGACATCAACCCTGTAGATAAGCCCCATGTCCACTATGCTTATAGGTATTTCAGGGTCATAAACCCCTGAAAGGGCATTTAATACATCATCTTTGGTGATTTTCATAAAACCTCCTTATTACCTGTGTAAATTTTTATATAAAGGTGAGATGTTCCTGAGGTCCCTGACTACTTTTTGTAATTGCCCGATAAAATAATCCAGCTCCTCATATGTGTTGCCGATTCCGATAGTGACTCTCAGGGAACCAAAAGCTTCTTCATTTGAAAGCCCCATGGCCTTAAGGGTATGGGTCGGTTTCATCGAGGAGGACGAGCATGCTGAACCGCTGGAAACAGCAATGCCCGCCATATCGAGCCTGAGCACAATAGCCTCACCTTCAATATATTTAAAAGAAAAATTACAATTTCCGGGCAGCCTTTCTGTTAAGTGTCCGTTAAACCTTATATCTTCTATGCTATCCATTATTTTTGTTTTTAAATAATCACGCATTTCAGTCAGTCTTTTAATCTTATCGTCCAGGGTTGCAAATCCGATTTCTGCAGCTCTGGAAAGCCCTGCAATACCGGGTATATTTTCGGTTCCGGATCTCCTGCCTTTTTCCTGGCCCCCGCCATAAATATAAGGCATTATTCTGGTGCCCTTCCTTATATAGAGAGCACCCGCACCCTTGGGGCCGTAAATCTTGTGGCCCGAAAGAGACAGAAGGTCCACGCCAAGCTTATTTACATCTGTTGAAGCGCTGCAAAAAGTCTGTACGGCATCAGTGTGAAAAATCACGCCTTTTTCCTTAAGTATTTTTCCAATTTCTGCAATGGGCTGTATTGTACCCACTATATTATTTGCATGCATAATAGAAACAAGGATAGTCTTTGTTTTTAGCGCCTTTTTAACGTCACCGGGATCCACCATGCCATTACTGTCGACACCAAGTTGCGTTATCTTAAATCCCTTCTTTGAGAGAATCTTTAAAGGCATAAGCACAGCAGGATGTTCTATCTCAGAAGTTATTATATGGTTGCCGTCCTTTGCATATGCTTCCGCTATGCCAAAGAGTGCAAGGTTATTGCTTTCGGTGCCCCCGCTGGTAAATGTGATTTCTGCTGCTGATGCCCCGATTATATCTGCAATAGATGACCTTGAATTTTCCAGTATTTCTTTAGCTGCCCTGCCGGGCTGGTGCGGCTCGGAAGCATTTCCATAAAACTTTGTAAAGCATTCGCTGACCCTTGCTGCAACTTCAGCAAGCACAGGGGTGGTGGCTGCATGGTCAAGGTAAATATATTTTCTTTTGTCATTTCCTGCATGGTTATTGCTAAACCCGGAATATTCATTCATATATGATCCATATCCTTATTAAAAAATAAATATTTAAGTTATATCAACTAGTGAAATTAACATTATTTAATATCAGTGTCAATTCAATAAAGTTATGCTGTACAGTAAAAAGCTTAAAAAAATATGCAAGCTTTATGCAAGGGCCATTTTTTATTTCAGAACCTCATTCCGGCCGCATACTGATGCACAAGATAAGATAGATAAAACTCAATGGCACACAGAACCAAAGCTATCAAAGAGGGGACAATAAGCTGCCTTGAGAAAAATCTTCGGGCCTTTCTTGCAAAGAACGGCACCAGCAAAACAACCACCAGGTTAATAAAATAAAATGTAAATAAAATTGAAATTATTGAGATATAAAAATATGCCCAATCCAAAAAAGTTATGCCTGCCAGGCCGGCTGCTATAAATACTGCATTGAATGCAATAAAAACTGCAAATTGCCAGAAACGGGAAAAAATACGCCCAGAAATCGCTGCGGAATAATACTGGTAATTAAACACAGGGTAAATAATGGCCATAGAACCGCTTCCCGCAAGAAAACCTGTTATGAACCTGGAGACATTGGTCGAATCCATGATTGAAAAAAAAGAAAAACCCCATTCCAGTATAGTTGACAATATAAAGAGTGATAATATTATCAGGATATATAAAGGCGGAAGATCGCCCTCTTTTTTTTTAAAAAGAAAAAATAAAAAGACGGCGCAGAGAAAAAACCCTATATATATTCCTTCACACCTTGCACATACGGGAACCTTAAGCTCTCCGGCCCGGAAACTTCTTTCGGCAAGCTGGTGGCAGACCGAAGCTCCGACAAGGTTTGAAAATCTTATGAACCAGTTGTAAATAATATCCATAATTGCAAATTATAGATTGCAGCATTATTTTTTTATAGTTTTTTATTTTTTGTGCTGATAAAATAACTTTAAATAACCAGTCGCCTGAACTGGAGTTAATGCAGCAGTAATATTGTAAAACAGCCCGAAAGGACTTTTATGATTTGCGATTTTCATACTCATACTTTTTTTTCTGATGGATTAAACAGTCCGGTTGAACTTGCCAGATGCGCAATAGCAGCAGGTTATAAATGCATTGGAATAACAGATCATGCAAGTTACTGCAATATTGATGAACTTATAAAGAGCATTAAAAAAGATTGTGAGCTGGTAGAAAAATACTGGGATATCATTGCAATTCCCGGGGTGGAGCTTACAAATGTACCGGCAAAAAGTATTAAAGAGATGGCAAAATATGCTAAAGAAAGAGGCGCAGGAATGGTTTCTGTCCACGGTGAAACCATAGCTGAAAATGTTGAGCCCGGAACCAACCGGGAAGCTGTCGAATCGGACCATGTCGACCTTCTTGCACACCCGGGACTTTTAACTATGGAAGATGCTGTAATTGCGGCACAAAAAAACATATATATAGAAATCACCCACAGGGTCGGCCACTGCCTTACAAATGGCATAGTTGCAAGCGTGGCAAGAAAAGCAGGTGCGCGGCTGCTGGTTAACAGCGACGCACACAGCCACAAGGACCTGTACAGCCCCGGCAGGCAAAAAATAATAGCAATTGCTTCAGGGCTTTCTGAAACAGAGGCAGATAATATACTTGAGAAAAATACTGTCATGTTTATTTCAAAACTGGGTTTAAAGGCAAAATGGATATAAAAGGCTGCATATTTTATTACTTGCTGATTAATTATTAAAAAAATAAAAAGTTTAACAGGGAGGTTAAAATGGACGAACAAAAACCCCAGGAGGTTCAACCGCAGGTCATAGAGGCACCTGTTCCCGAGGACAGGGCAAGCGGAATGGCAATAGCCTCAATGATAGTGGGTATTGTTGGCATCGTATGTGCATGGATAATAGGGCTCAATTTTGCACTTGGGCTTGCTGCCCTCATACTTGGCATAATTGAGAATAAAAGAATCCAGGAAAAACAGTCAAGCGCCAGAGGCAAGGGGATGGCACTTACCGGCATTATACTTGGCAGCCTTACACTTTTTGGTGCCCTTATATACGTTATAGTTGCAATCGTCAGCGCTGTCAGTTTTACTACCTGGCTCCCGTCAATACTTAATGAGTTCAGCTCTTTTTATTGATACCGGACAAATTAAAAGCTTCAGGAGCACCGGGAAATAGAAACGTTATTAAAGCTGTTAAAATTTATAGGTCAAGGAGCCTGCCACCAGAAAATAACCTTGAGTTTTCAATACATGGACATAATTTTTCCTGTATGTTCAAGGTGCACCGGGCTCTATGCGGGTTTTCTGGCTTCAATTATTATACTCATTGCTGTTGAACGTAAAATCAGGATTGGCCTGCCGCATAGAAATACAACTATTGCGCTTATTGCTTCTTTTGGCTTGATGTCAGCAGAATCTGTACTGTCTTTTTTTGGACTTGTCCCTGCCGGCAACATTACCCGGTTTGCCACAGGTTATATAACAGGATGGCTCGTTGCACCAATGACAGCAGGCTTAATGGCTGCAGTTGCAATAAAAAATCCTGATGCTTCAGGTAAAGGTTATCCTTCCGGAAGCGTAAAAGCTTCTTTATGGCTGACTGGCGCAATACCTATAGCGGCCCTTTTTTATTTTACATATAAAAAGGCAATTATAGCCTGGAGCATATTATCCGTAGCGGGACTGCTCTTGTTTGTTTCTTCTCTGGTATTCATTATATTATTTGCCCTTGCAAAAAAACTTTCAAATTCTTTAAACAGTACGGGCAGATTCATTTTATTTATGGGCATTTCTGCAGCGGTCTCAGCAGCAGTGATAAGTATATCTTCTGCCCTTAAAACACTTGCAGAGCCCTATATCCAATTTCTGGTTTTAAAGCTACAATGATAATATTTAAGAAAAAGCAAAGCAGGAAAATAAAAAATACTCCTTGTATTTTTTCACACTTAAATATGTAAATGAAAGATAAAATAATGGAAAAAATATTATATATTGATTGTTTTTCAGGCATAAGCGGCGATATGACGGCCGGAGCCCTTCTTGATATGGGTTACAAAGGATTGGACATCGGCTTTTTTAAAACCGCCTTATCAGGGCTTGACCTGAAGGGCTATTCTATTTCTGCAAATAAAATAAAATGCGGACCCGTGATGGCTACCAGGTTCAATGTCACGGTTGACCATCAGCAGCCATCAAGAAATTACGGCCAGATAAGAAACCTTATTTTAACCAGCAGCCTTTTACCGGAAGTAAAAAAAACAGCAATTTCAATGTTTGAAATCATCGCAGCCGCGGAGGCAAAGGTCCATGGCGTGGATGCTGATAAGGTGCATTTTCATGAAGTGGGCGCTGTTGATTCGATTATAGATATTACATGTGTGTCTCTTGCAATAAACATGCTTTCTCCTTCTGCAATCTTTTGCAGGAAAATACCACTTGGCAGCGGCACCGCAAATACCATGCATGGCACCATTCCTGTTCCTGCTCCTGCAACTCTTGAGATTCTTAAAGGGTTGCCGGTCTATGGCGGGGGATTCGGTTTTGAAGTAACAACCCCGACAGGCGCCGCGATTGTAAAGGCTCTTGCAGGCAGTTTTGGGGATATCCCGGAGATGATAGTCAAGTACAGCGGCAATGGCGCAGGGGCGGCATTAAATAAAAACAATAACCATTCAGCAGAAGCACACACGCTCGGGCACGGGGATGATACGGGCAGCAATGATAAGAATATTAAAAGCTCCCCTCCAGATATGTTAAGGCTGATTTTCGGGATGTCTCCTCTAAAAAATACACAGAACAGCGTTTTGCTTATATCAACAAATATAGATGACTCAACTCCAGAAATCACAGGTTACCTGCAGGAAAAGCTCCTTTCACTTGGTGTGCCTGATTGCTGGACAGAGCCTGTATTCATGAAAAAAAACAGGGCGGCATTTAAGTTGTGCGTACTTTGCAACAGGGAAGACCTTGATATGGTCATGGATAACATATTTAAAGAAACTTCCACCCTCGGCATAAGGGTGCAGGAAATTTCCAGGCATTGCCTTGAAAGGGAAATAAAAAGTGTGAAATTACCTTATGGGGAAGCAGATGTAAAAATAGGCTACTTTAAAGGCAAACAGGTT
>CAZGTW010000026.1:0-15151 GCA_964528815.1 uncultured Actinomycetota bacterium
TGGACTTAGCCACTACATATAGTGTCAACGAGAATCAAGCGGATACCCCAAAAAAAGTTTAACCTTTATTTAAGATTTCATTATAGTACGAAAGATATTGTGGAACTATTTTATTGCTGTCAAACATAAGAGCCCTTTTTCTTGCATTTGTTCCCATATCTTCAATTAACTTTTTACTGGAAAGTATGCTCAGTGCTGCATTAGCAATCGCATCAACATCGTCAGGATCTATTAAATACCCGCTGACACCTTCCTGCACGACTTCCGGCAGCCCGCCGTTTTTTGTTCCTATAACTGGGACAGAGCAGCTGAGCGCCTCCAGTGCCGACAGCCCGAAACTTTCACTGCTTGAAGGGAGCATATAAAGGTCGCTTATGCTGAGCACCGGCACAATATCTTCCATGAGCCCCATGAAATATACCCTGTCGCTTAAACCAAGCTTATCAGCGATTATTTTGCACCATGACACATCCGGCCCATCGCCGACAAGAAGCAATTTTGCATTGACCTGCCTGGTCATTTTGCAAAATGCTTTTATTATGTTCTGCACTTTCTTTACGGGCCTGAAATTTGAAATATGGCTTATCACGAATTCGTCTTTTTCTATATTACCGGGCTTGTCTTTAAAAAGTTTCCCAATCACTGCCTCCCTGCTGATGGCCTGGCACCTTTTATACTTCTGGGTGTCCACAAAATTATAAATGACCCTCATATCTTTTTTTATATCAAATGTCTCTTCGGTGGCTTTCCTTAAATATTCAGAAACACATGTGACCCCGTTGCTCTGCTCTATGGAGAATTTTGTTATCTTGAAGAATGAATGATGGTTGCCTATAAGTGTTATGTCTGTGCCATGCAAAGTCGTAATATATTTTATATTCTCGTCCCTGGTTATTTTTTGTGCAAGATAAGCTGATGTTGCATGGGGCATTGCATAATGGACATGCAGTATATCAAGGTTTTCTGAATCTATGACCTCAGACATTTTTACGCTAAGTGAAAGAGTATAAGGAGGATACCGGAATAATGGATAAGCCATTACTTCCACCTCATGGAAATGGATGTTAGTGTAACTGCTTTTAAGCCTGAAAGGCAGCCCGTAACTTATAAAATGGACGCAATGGCCCATTTTCGCAAGCTCTATTCCCAGCTCCGTTGCAACTGCACCGCTTCCCCCGAAAGTCGGGTAGCATGTTATACCTATTTTCATTTTATTCCTTACTGAAAAAAATATAGAAAAATAACCCTTATCAGCAGAGATATTTAAAAAACTTTAAAGGGTCATCTATTTTTATTTCATTTTCAAGATAATAGGGCTCCCCGTAATCCGCCCTTATTTTAATGCCGTAGCATTTGTCCCTTCCTGTTACATAGTCCTGGAAAAACCTGGAATTTATAAAAGTCGGTTCCGCAAAACTTGCCTGCCTGTAAAACTGTGATTTATATGCTTTGCAGGCTTCCATTTTCCGCTCATAATACGGGGAGATATCCACTATAAAGCTTGGATGAAACTGGTAGTTAAGCATATAACATATTATTATGGCCGGCCGGTATGCAGGCAGCGAAGTAACCAATTTACTGAGTCCTGCAGCAAAAATAGCATCCTTGAGAAGCTTATGGGCATTCTCATGGTCGGGGTGCCTGTCAATCCTGAATGGTATTATTGCAAGCTCAGGCCTGTATTTTCGTATTGTTTCAATTATCTTCAGCCTGCTTTCAAAATCATTTTTTATATTGCAATCTTCAAGTCCGGCATTTTCCCTTACATCAAGCCCGAGGATTTTTGAAGCATTTTCTGTTTCTTTCTGCCTGGTGCAAACATCGCCATTGGTGGACATCTCTGCTTCTGTAAGGTCTATTATTCCGGTCGTATAACCCATATCCTTGAGTTTTAAAAGCAATCCTCCGCATCCAAGTTCTGCATCGTCCGGATGGGCACCAAAAGCAAGTGCTTCAAGTTTCATTTTCTTCTCCATATCAATAAATAAAAATCCTTCTTAAAATCATTACAGAAGCATCAAAGTTAAATGTGCTGCATTAACTGATTTCTATAAACTTATGTGTAAAGCTTAACGGGTCTATAATATCATATAGCTCCCTTAAAAATGCAAAATCATATTTATTTATATAATTGAATACATTTACCATTCTTTCCTGCAGCTGGCCCCCAGGAAAGATATTTTCATATATTTTTTCCATATCTGCAGTTTTAATGTTGTCTTTTAAGAGGGTTTCAGCAGCAATCCTGTTTTCAAGGGACTTCAGCTCCCTGCCTATAACTGATTTTGCATGCTCGGCTGCTTTCCCAATCTCAATATTATTTTTTTCAAGGCTTTGCTTTATTTCAGCTATGCCTGATTTCAGGTTCTCCTCCATAGCTTTAAGGCCTTCATGGTAACCCGTGCTGCCTGTTGTGCGCACTATCCTTTTTATTATTTCACTTTTATCAAGTTCAAGTTCATCATATGTTATTGTGCTCCTTGCAAAAGATTTGACCAGTTTATTTTCTATTACAGTGGCAGAAAATCTGGGATAGATGACCGGTTGCCTTATGCCGAATAATTCATAAACACCTTTTAACTGGGCAAAATATGCAGCTTCTCCCGGACCGCAGATCGTGCATACCACCGGCAGTATAATGTCCTGGAAAATGGGCCGGAGAATAACGTTAAAACTGAGTTTTTCCGGATTTGAGGTTATAAAGTCTTCAAATTCTTCCTGCTCCATAAGCAGGCTGTTTTTCCTGCCGCCCGTGCCAATAGAAAATGCTATTTTACCGTTTGTTGAAAGCTGAATCTTTTTTACTTTTTGCCTTTTCCCGTCAAAAGTCATGAAAAAATCAGGTACTCCTCTTTCCCGGGAAAGCTGGCTATGGTAGCCTTCTTTTTTCAGGTCATTTCCGCTTTCAAATATCAGTTCATATATTAAATCAGAATCTCTAATATCTTTTTTAGCCAGGTCCAGCCCAAGTTTTTTTAATCCATCGATTGCAGGATCTATTATTACAAGGCCGCTGTCTGCAAATACCCTTGTAACCAGCCTGGAAAAATAAATAGACGGCGTTAATCCAATCCCGGCCTTATTGCCTGGCAAGGAGCCGCACTTGCCATATTTGCCGCTGCCTGCACTATCTTCAAGAAGTTTTTTTATTGAGGGTGTAAAGTCGGTGGCCGGAAGCATATCCATAAACTCTGATATTTTTCCGAGAATATAATCCCTGCCCAGCACAATATCAGAAAACCTTCTTTTTGTTTCCTGTCTGCCATTTTCCATTTCCCCGGTTTCCTGAACTGCTGCACGTTCATTATCAATGCCGGGATAATCTATCCTTATCTCAGCCAGTTTGTTATTAAAAAGAAAGGCCCTGTCTATTTGTGAAAAATTACTGTCATCAGATGCGCTCCAGAAAACCGGTATGACCCTTGTCTTTAACAAACCTGAAAGAAAAGTGCTCAGCTTGATTACTGACATTATCTTATAGATTATAAAGACAGGGCCGGTAAAGAGCCCCGGCTGCTGGCCGCCTGCCACGACCATGCAATTATCGCTTGCCAGGTGCCTGCAGTTTTTTACGGTCTCATTGCTGCATCCGATTGCAATATTGTATTGCTCCAGCATGCCTGATATTTGCTGCCTTACGCTGCTGTTACAGGAAGACGAAACATATTCGGCTCTTTTTGCAATATCTCCCAATTTGTGGAAATTATAATGAAAATACCTGAAGATGTTTTCATTTCCTTCAGTAAAAGCCTGGTAAAGCTTACTGTAATAGAATTTTCCCGCTCTGGCTTCTTTTAAATTTAACATCAGTAATATAATATTAAATACATGGTATAATTCAATATATTTGATTTAGTAAAAAACAAGTGTATTATATTAAACTATTAAACAAAATATAAATCAGATTTTCCTTTCATTTGCCTGTAATTTCAATAAAAAACTTTTTTTAATTTTTTATTGTTAAAATTTCATATTTTAATTTAAAATATATAAACAAGAGTTAAAAATTAATTTAAAACTTTCTAAAAATCCTAAAAGGAGGAAAATATGGATGCATACTGTGTAAAATGTAAAGCCAAGGTTGAAGTTAAAGACGCCAAAGAAGTCAAGATGAAAAACGGAAGGCCTGCTGTAAGCGGGGTATGTTCAAAATGCGGCACAAAGGTCTTCAAGATAAAATCAAAAAACGATAAATAAAATACGGTTATCTTTCCAGGTAAAATCCGTAGATTATAAAATATATTACAAAACAGGTAAACAGCATACGTGGCCGTTTTCCTGTTTTTAATGATTTATTTTGATTGAAAAAATAAACAAAAAAAGTAAAATAGAATAAATTTTTAATATGAAAAAGGAATGATATGGAAAATCAAGAACACCCGAAATATGCTTTTTTCCAGGGAAGCATAGTACCTGTCACAGAAGCTAAGGTAGATATCAGGACAAGTGCGCTGCAGTATGGTATAGCGGTTTTTGAAGGAATCAGGTGCTACTGGAACAAAAATGAAAGCACCAATTATGTATTCAGGATGCGCGACCACTATGAGAGGCTGTTTAACAGTGCAGGGATAATGATGATAAAAATAAAGTACAGCATAGATGAGCTTTGCGGCATTACAGTGGAACTGCTCCGGAAAGAAGGCTACAGGGAAGATTCTTATGTCAGGCCCTTTGCATATAACAGCGGCCTTAAAATAGGGCCAAAACTTGGTGATGCAAACCAGGACCTCTTTATATATTCGATACCCCTGGGAGAATATCTTGATATTAACAAGCCGAATAAGGTCTGCATCTCTTCATGGACAAGGCTCCCTGACAATTGCATTCCCCCGAGGGCCAAGATATCAGGCTCATATGTAAATGCAGCAATACAGAAAACCGAAGCCATACTTAACGGATACGATGAAGCAATTGTCCTTACTTCAAATGGCCAGCATATAAGCGAAGGCAGTGCAATGAATATTTTCATGGTAAAAAACGGCACGCTTATAACTCCTCCTGTTACCGATGATATACTTGAGGGAATAACAAGGGATACAGTCATAAGGATAGCAGAAGAGATACTGGATATAAAAGTAGCTGAAAGGTCGATTGACAGAACAGAGCTTTATACTGCAGACGAGTTGTTTTTCTGCGGCACCGGGGCACAGATATCGCCCATCGGGAATGTGGACAACAGGCCGGTAAACGACGGAAATATGGGGCCATTGACCAAAAGGCTTCAGGAACAGTATTTCAAAATAGTAAAAAACCAGGTCAGTAAGTATAAAGACTGGTGCACAAAGATATAATATTATTTGCATAAACCTGAATAACTGCAGAAACTGCAGCATTTTTTACCGGTTCCTTTGATTTTACTGAAATCACCGGCATTTATTTTCCTGATCGAATCGGTAATAAGTGAATCAAATAAACTTAAATCCTCTTTTTTGAATTCATAATCTTTTATTGCACCATCTTTCAGATAAAAAAGGCAGCATCGTATTTTGCTGCAATCTGTTTTGTATAAAGATGATATTCCTGATGTGTAAGCTTTAAGCTGGTTTTCATAATCATTTTGCCCGCTGTCACTCTGCGAACCGGATGATTTATAATCGATTATCCTGATTGCACTCTTACCTGAAAGTTCCAGCCGGTCTATCTTACAGTTCAATACATAACCTGAAAGGTTCCAGTAAAATAACTGCTCCAGCACCATTTCATCACTTTGCATCTCTTTAAAAAAATCGCTCTTCATATAATTTTCCACACACTGCTTTACCATCGGGTCCTCATCGGCAGGTATAATTGCCCATGCCGCCACCTCCTGTTGTTTTTTTGCAGAAACTGTATAATTGCCTTTTACCCGCATTCCAAACCTTTCAAGCGTAAGAAGCAGAATATATTTATGTATCTTTTCACCAATATCAGCTGCTTTTAATGGGGGTTCGGCAATATTATATATATACTTCCACATATAGCGTTGGGGACATTTAATATAATCGATTACTTCAGTCATTGAGAAAAATTTCTTTTCCCCTGTGTTCCTGCCGCTCCTGGCTCCATAATCACTGAGTTTTAACTTTTCAAGGGCGTCAATATATCCCGAATAAGTATTATCTTTTTTTAATATATCAATTTCCAGGCTCTCAATATTTGAGGCAAGCAATTTCTCAGATTTGCGGATCGACTCATTACTTAAATTGTATTTTACCTTTTCTGTTTTTTCCCCACCTGCCAAACTGTTCAAAAAAACATTATTTATTCCACCTGTTTTAAACACTTCCTGGAGGAAAATAAGCGGTTCCTTTTGTTTATTATCCTTAGGACTTTCATCAATGTCTTCTTCGTAAAGACTGTATGAAAGATAAAGATATTTTTTTGCCCTGCTGCAGCCAACATAAAATATCCTTCTCTCCTCTTCAAGATTTGCCCTTTTTTCCTCTTCTTCAAATTTCTGTCTGCTGCCAAATTCCTGCTTTAAAGCATAAATCGCCCTGTCCTTTCTTAATGATGCCGGCATTTTGAATTTTTTCCCTGACCGCCTGGCGTAAAAACTGCTGTTCCAGAGCATTGGTAAAAATACTGCTTCAAATTCCAGGCCTTTTGATGCATGTATCGACATTACTTTTACAGATTTTGAATTACTGTAACCTGCATTTTCGGGTTCTTCTTCCTCAGTTTTTGCTGAATCCCTAAGGTAATCAATAAAGCTGTCCAGGTTCCCGTGGACATCCTGTGCAGCAAAATCCGCACCCAGCTTAATCAGGGCCTCTATGTTTTTTATTCTGGTTTTAACTGAACTGTCGAAACTGGACCTGAATTCATCTGCCATTCCTGAGTACTGGTATACCAGGCCGATAAGTTCGCCAAGCTTTAAAAGCATGGCTCTGCTTTTATAATATTTAAGTTCATCAATAAATAAATGCAGTCTTTCTTTGGCCTCTTCAGTAAGATAAGGATTTGATTTGCATGCTGCTGCCTGATTTATAAGGCTTATGGAAGCCGGCCTGCTGTCGGGCAGGAAGCAGTTATTATCATTATCAAAATTCCGGAGGAAAAATATATCTCTGTCAGATATCTTATATTTTGGGGACTGCAGGATGTTGATTATATGCAGAGCATTGCTGCAATCATAAATTACCATCAGCCATGAAATTATAAACAGAACCTCCGGCTCATAATAAAATCCCCGGCTGCTGATAAGCTCATATTTTATATTAAAGTCATCAAGAGCATCAGTTATATGTCTGAATTTTTTTATTCTCGAAAGTATTGCAATATCTTTGGCACAGAGCCCGGAGTTTTTCAGCCTGATTATTTCTTTTGCAATTATTGCTGCTTCCTCTTTTAATGAGCCTGCTTCAAAAAACATGACCTCTGACTGCTTGCCTTCATACTCGGTGCGGAATTGTTTTGCAAACCTGGAAGTATTTGCATTTATTATATTTTCTATTGCGCATACTATTTTATCTCCGGAACGGAAATTAGTCGTAAGGTAGTAATCCTTTACCTCTTCGCCGGCAAATTCATCCCATTTATCAAATCCAAGGATATTTTCAACACATGCTCCCCTGAAAGAATATATTCCCTGGTCATCATCTCCGACAATCATCATGCTGTTCCGGCCCGGTGAATAAAGCATGGCAATAAGCCTGCCCTGCGCCACATCTGTATCCTGGAATTCGTCTATAAAAATGTATTTATATTTTTTACTGTATTGTTTCCTGACTTGGGGTTTTTCTGTAAAAAGCTTGTATGGCAGAAAAACATGGTCATGGTAATCTACAAGATTATTTGTAATTTTGGCATCCTCGTATCTTTCGTATACATTACATAGGTCTTCCTGATATGACAGGACTTCAAGCTCTTCATCATAAAGTGCCTTACTCTTGTAGCCCGCCAGTAAACTGCCTGATGTCCGTATATATTGCTTTAACTGTCCCGGTGTGACAAGATTATTTTTCAGGTCCCAAATATATCTTAAAATATCATCAACAAAGCTCCCCCTGTCTTTTCCGGTCTTGATTGATAAAAAATCAGCTTTCCTTACAATTTCATATAGTATCTGCCATGACCTGGGTATATTTATCAGGTTGTAACCCTTTCCAAGCCCCAGCAGGAAGGTATTTTCAGAAATTATATGATTACCAAAAGAATTAAAGGTAAAAATGTCTATTGAGTTAAAATCAATTCTTTGCCCAACCCTCTCTTTTATTTTTTTGCGCATGTTTTCAGCAGCATTTTTAGTAAAAGTAATGGCCAGTATCTCGTCGGGCCGGCATAATTTTCGTTTCAGTATGCCCGAAATGCTGCTTGTAAGGACAAATGTTTTGCCTGAGCCAGCACATGCAATCACTCTTTTGATGCCTTCCCGGCCTGAAATTATTTCAGACTGCTGGGGTGTGACAATTATATTTTTTTTACCTTTACTTCCCGCCGGCATTTTAATCCTTTTTGTATCCTGAAAAATAAATCAACTGTCCTGTGCTCCAAAACCGGAATTACTGCATAAAACCCTGAATGCGCAGTTCCTGCAGGTATAACTTCCTGCAGCTGAAGGTTTAAATTTTTCTTCTTTTATTTTTAATAACAATTTCTTCAGTTTTTCATGAAAAGCCCGATAGTCATAAAAATCAGGGGGTAATTCATGTTCCTGTTTTTTTTCATCCCCAAGAAAAACATATTTAAGGGAAAAACCTTTTGCATTGTTTAAAAGTTCCTCAAATTCACTGCATTTGTCAACAGCCATTCTGTATATCTGCAACTGCATTTCAGTTTCTTTATCCAGAAGCTGATAATTCTTTGCTCCCGACTTAAAATCGATAAGCTCCACTGTTCCATTGCTGTTTACGGCAAGCATGTCCATTCTTCCTGTTATTTTATCTTCTTCAACATTGAAGCTGAAAAGTTTTTCAGGATAGATATTCGCGGCATTTTTTTTCAGTCCGGCAAGTTTTTCAAAGTATTTATTGAAATCAGCCAATGCTTTGCCATAGAGCTGTTTTTTTAAGTAAGTAAATTCAAGATCATCATGGACCATTGAGTCAAAAGTGTCTTTTATGATTTTTTCAATAGCTTCCCATGGCGGGTTTTTTTCTTCCATTACAAAAAACTTCCTGATTATTTCGTGGTAGGTATTTCCCAGTGCAAGCGCGAGCCCTGAATTATCCCTCACATTAAAAAAATAATTTACTTTATATTTAAAGGGGCACTCGACAAAATTCTCGAGTGCACTGTAAGAAAATGTTTTGCCTGAAACAGAAAAAGGGTTATTTAAATTGACAGTCTCTCCGGTTCTGCTCCACCACTGCCCGGGCGGATACAGCAATTTAAGATAAAGAAACCCTTTTGCCGTATTAACGCTATATCTATCTGCTGCGGTTAAAGGTTTCATGTGTTTTGCAAGAGCTTTTTTTCTTTCGAGCCACCTGTTTCCTGTTGAAATAAAAAGGGTACTTCCTGGAGTTTTAACCAGTTTTTTAGTTTTTTTAATTTTATCTGTATTTACCTTTTGTTTTTCCTGACCCGGTTTTCCTGAGAATCTGCTGCAGATATCCTCAAGCTCATCAAAAAAAACAGATCTTGCAGAAAGGCGGTTTGATGTAATAGTCAGGTATCCTGATGCCCTGGTCATTCCATTATAAAAAATTTTCCTTTCGTCCTGCAGATGCCTTGATTTTAATAGCTCCTCCCTCATTATTTTTTTATCGGTAAAATATGCAAATAACTGCATATCATAAAGCTGCGTCTTACCGAATTTTGCCGGCAAATAATCCTCATTTATAAAAGGCATATACACACAATCAAATTCCAGCCCCTTGCACTGATGATAACTCAATATATTAATGGAGCCCGGTTTTATAAATTCTTTTGTGCTTTGCTCTATTTCTTCAAGAAAACTGTTCTCAATTGCATCCTCAAGATAATCAAGATATCCGCTGATTGAATTTGATTTCAGGTTGCTTTCTGAAAAATCCTTAATTGTGCCCAGGAAGTCCCCGACAATAATGGCATTATTTTCTACTGTACAGTTTTTTCTACCCGGACCGTACAGGATATTTTTTAATATGCCCGTATGCTCATCATTTACAAACCTGTAAATAAAATCCAGTATATTGGAACCGGCAAAACCTGTATGCCTTTCAATTGCATCTGCAAATTCCGCCAGTCCGGAAATACCGGAAGATTTCAGCATCCCGAACAAACCTTCAATGCCGGGAGCATTATATTTTTTATTGGCTCCGGGTTCTTCTCTTTTTATTTGTTCCTTTAAAAAAATCTCTATTTTAACCGGATCAAGCCCTGTAAACTCTGAACACAGGACTGATTGTAAAAGGCCGGTTATGCCATTATCTGATTTAATTAATGAAACATGCTCGCCTTTCATTTTATGCAGCAGGTTTATGAGCCTTAAAAAATCAAGTATATAGCTTATATACGGGTTATCCAGCATTGATCTGGAACTTCTCATCAAATAACTTATGCCATTATCAGTAAGCATCTTTTCCAGCAGGCGGGACTTATAATCACTGCCTTTCACGATTATGCATATTTTTTCCGCCTTTATATCCCTTGATATAATATTTCTTTTAATGCTGCTGCAAATATAACTGATTTCTTCAAGGGAATTCCTGAACTCTTTAAGCACAAAGCTGTCAGGCATATCTTTATCTTTTATTGCGCTTGCAGCCTTTTGTATCCTTTCATCATTCCGGTTAATAAACGCTTCAGATATTTTCATGATAATATTGCTGCATCTGTAGTTTTTCCTTAAAAACAGAATATTACCGGCACTTTTATTATCCTTCTTTTCAATTTTTTTAAGGTTTTCATATACTATGCTGAAATTATCCCTCATGGAGCCCCTGAATGCGTATGTGCACTGGTCATCATTTCCGAAATAGATGCGGTACTTTGCAGGTATGTTTTTAACAATTTCATATTGTGCCCTGTTTATTTCCTGGAATTCATCGACTATCAATGCTCCTGCAGATTTTTCATGGAATTGTTTAAGCTGTTTGTTTGACTTTAAAACTGATACGCTTTCGCTTAACAGCCTTCCGTAATCAAAATAATCCCTTTCCAGAAGCATTTTCTTATAACTTTTATAAATGCCTGTTATTTCATAAAGCAGATCGCCGGCCATCGGATAAAGCTCCGCTCTCAGCATTTCAGGTTCAAGAAGGTTTTCCTGTGCCCGGAGTATAAAATCAAAGACTTCCTGGATAAAGCTCCTGGCTACATATTTATTGGTTTGCATGTATTTATGCGCTGCAGGATAATCCTTTTTAATATCTTCCCGCAAAAGCAGCTCTTTTAACATTTTCCATTGTTGTGGTGCAGTAAGTATTTCAATATTTACGGTATAGTCACTGATTTGTCCTGATAAAAATTTCAGGAATCTGTCGCGCTCAATAAGCTCAGCGCAATATGAAAAAAATGTTGTTATCTGGATCTCATTTATGCTTACTCCCGCCGCCTGTGCGGTCATCTCCCTGAGAATCTTGGCCCAGCGGCGGTTAAAACAAAAAACTATTACTTTTGAGGTATTGTAATCATTGGTTCTTATCAGGTGCCCAATGAGCCCGACCATTGTACGGGTCTTGCCGCTTCCCGGCGGGCCTGTCACAAGGAAATCTCCTTCTGGTAAAACAAGATATTTTTTAATTAGCGGATGAAGCATCAGGCTCTATTCTTTGAAGATAAAATTATAAATTCATGGAGCGGGGTACGGGAATCGGACCCGCCTCTTAAGCTTGGGAAGCTTATGTACTACCAATGTACTAACCCCGCATTGTTAAAGAGAATTGCCGGAATCATCGCTGTCATCTATTTCTTCACTGACAGGTCCGCCTGCAGCACTGCTGCCGGAATTGCTTTTATTTGCAGAGATTTGGCCCGATGGCTCTTCAGGGCGCTTAATATCAGTGTTTTGCTCAGCATCCTGCCGTGCCTGAGGTTGCTCCGCCGGCTTTATGCTATCCTGCAGGACCTTCTGGTCTTCAACATACTGTATTACTGGTGCAGCATTACTTTTTGTAGCCGGATGGAATTGCCCGGGTGCCCCTTTTTCCTCAGGGATAAGATTTGTTATAGTGAGCCTTGTATCAACAACTTTTACGTTAAGCCTGTTTACTGCAATATCACGGGCTATTTTAATTATTTCTGTCATTTTTTCCGGAATGCTGACCCCCTGGCTCATCTCGACGCTCATTTCAATTATGACCCCGCCTGATTTCTGGCTTATTTCAATATTCAGGTTTTTCAGTCCTTCGACTTTGAGGACAGTGTCTTTTACCTGATGGGCTATTGTGTCTATTGTTATCATTGCAGTGCCCGATTCAACATTATAGACTTTAGCTATCCTCGTTTTTTTCCTGTAGAATTCCAGAAGCAGCAATACTATGCAAACCACTATTACAAAAAGCAGCGCAAGAGTGGAGATATACGGATTTATATTTGTTTCAGGGTTAAATACTTTCCCGGCAATATCAGACCATTTAAAGAATCCTGCAAATTCATTGATTATTGACAGAAAAGAAACCACAATAAAGAACAGGAGAATTATAACAAGTATTATTTTATTAAATATATTCATTGTTTTATCCTCTTATTTCCTGCCCTTTTATTGAATTGTTAATCCGGGCAAATGCTGTTTTTTCAATTTAATGCTTATTAGCTTAATCCTTAAGATATTATAACCAAATTGTAAAATCAATAAAGCCTGTTTATATAAATATTTTATTTTTTTAAAAAAACTTATACAATTAGCTACCATGAAAAATCTTTTTATATTGAATCCGGTATCACAACATGGCAAAGCCCTTGAACTTAAAGACAGGCTTGGAGAAATACTGCATAATTATGGGATGGATTTTACCATACGTGTCTCCAGCAGTCCCCGGGACATAGAAGATACGGTCAGGGATAATCTTGAGGCTTATGACAGTTTTATTTCATGTGGCGGAGACGGAACAGTCCATAACCTGGCAAACTGCCTTGTCGGAACAGGAAAAAACCTGGGATGCATTCCCATGGGTTCCGGAAATGACATAGCCCGCAATCTGGGCATTCCCCTTGATATGGAAAAAGCAGCAGCAATCATAAATGAGGGCCATGTAAGAGTGCTTGATATGGGCAGGATTAATGGGAAATATTATTATCTTGCAGTATCAGGAGCAGGTTTCGATTCTGTTGTAAACGATCTTGCCAACAATACAAAATTCCCCCTTAAGGGCCCTGCAAAATATACTTATGCAGTATACAAGACGCTTATAACTTACCGGTCAAAAAAGTTTTACATTAAATATGACGGGCAGGAAAAAACCCTGGATTCAATGTTCATGGTCGTTGGAAATATGGACAGTTACGGGGGAGGGATGAGAATAACACCGAATGCGGATCCGGAAGACGGGATACTGGACGTATGCATCATCAAAAGGATGAGCAAGATTCATTTTATAAAAGTTTTCCCGTCGGTCTTTAAGGGAGAGCATATAAGTGACCCCTTTGTAGAATATTTCAGGGCTAATGAAGTCGAGATTGACAGTGATTACAATTTCAGTGTCTTTGCTGACGGGGAATATATCTGCAAGCTGCCTGCAAAATTTGAAATCGCAAAAAAGTCCCTTAATTTTATTGCTCCAAAAAAATAAAACTGACCTGCTAGCTGTTTATTCAAAGCAGTTCAGCTACTCAGCAAACCTTACCCAATCCCCGTTCCTGATTATATAAACTGTGGACTGTGGCATAACCCTGTCACCATTTGAGTTAAACTCAATTTTTCCTGCAATACCATTATATGAAGTGGATTTAAGCTCGCTTGAGAAATCTTCCGGCAATATCGAATTGGCTCTTTTTATCGCATCTATAAGGATATACATTGCGTCATAAGAATAAGGTGCAAAAGGACCGGGCCCTGTTTTTAATATGTTTGTATCCTCCATTTTTGAAGCAAAGTCCGAGTATTTTCTCCAGAAATCAATTGCATTTTTATCTTCTGTATATTTTGCAAGCGACGGTGGCTCAGGTATTACTGCCAAAAGCCCCTCCAGGTCAAGTTTATCTGCAAGCCCGCCTATCCTGTCATCCATGCCCTGCTCCTCAGTAATGAACCTGCATTCAAGGCCGGTTTTTTTTACTCTTGCAACCAGGTCCGCAACCTCATTATAAGGCGCACAGAAAAAGATTGTGTCCGGTTCGTCGATTAAAAGATTTTCAGCCAGGACATTGTATTCATTCGAATCATATTTTACTGAATATCTTTTATTGTATTCTATTTTCCTGTTATCAAACACTTCAATTAAAAAGTCGACCAGTTTTACAGAATATTCTTCAGTGTTGTCGATTATTATGAGCTTTTCCGGCTTCATTTTCTGGTCAATAAAATCAGATATATTTTCTATTTTCTGGCTGTTGTTTATTATCATCCTGTAAAAATTCGGGAGGTTCCTTGATATATCGTTTCCCTGTGCGGATGGAGTTATTAAAGGTATATTGAATTCAGCAAAAACAGGTACAGAGGCTTTAGTTGTACCATTGAAAGTGGAACCAATTACAGCAGCAACTCCTTCTTCCACAAATTCCTGTGATATTAAAAAGGCCCTTTCAGCATTGCCTTCATCATCCTTGGATATTAATTGTATCCTGTAATCAAATCCGCCGACCCTTACCGGAGACAGCTCGGAAACTGCAAGGCTCAGGCTTATAAGCTGGTCATCCCCATAAAATTTATCATCGCCCGAAAAAACTGACTGGTTCCCGATTTTTATTACTTTTTCCTGGCTGTCGCAGGCAGAAAAGCCGGATGCCAGAAATATTATTCCGAAGAAAACAACAAATATAATAATAACTTTATGCCTTTTGACATATGACCTGGTACTGTTTAGACCCATTTATATCCCCCGGGTTTTTATGATAATTAATCTTCAATCTTAAACGATTTTACCTTATGTGACATGATAATCAAAAGTGATTATACCAGAAATCGCCCAATTATTAATAAAAATACCATTAATTAATCATTTTCTGCCATCCTGTCATTATAAATAAAATGCTGCCTTCCATGGCCGGGAAACAAATACGGCCCAAAAAACGACTATTAAATCTGCAGGTTTATCTTTGCAGAGCCTTTTAAAGGTAACCTCATTATAAGATAAATATTACCTGT
>CAZGTW010000027.1:0-7224 GCA_964528815.1 uncultured Actinomycetota bacterium
GTATAATATTTATAGTAATATTTATAAAAATAATTATATTATATTTTATATTATACTAAATACATATATTTTATCAATAAATGTTTAAAGATATTTAATTCAAGTAAAACATGGTAAATTATGGATATAAGTAATATGGACAATAAGCAAAAGCTGGCTCTCTGCAGAGATCTTATAAAAAAGTATAATATGACATCTCTTCCTTTTGAAGGGGGATATTATGTTGAAACGTTCCGCTCGAAAAAAATAATTGAAAACAGCCAGGCTCCAGGTAAAAAGGCGAAACCAGGAAGAATATGCTCCACAATACTGTATATGATAACCAGGGATAGTTTTTCAAGGCTCCACAGGCTGCCTGCAGAAGAAATTTACAGTTATTATTTTGGTGATACTGTTAATATGATAAATATTGATAAGGATGGAAATTTCAGTTTATTAAAGCTTGGAGATAACTATATGGAAGGCCAAAAATTCCAGCACATTGTTCCCGGGAATTGCTGGCAGGCATCATATCTTGATGAGGACGGGGTTTTTGCAATGATGGGTACCACGGTGTCACCAGCTTTTGAGATAGGCGACTTTGAGGATGCTTTAAAATATAAGCAGGAAATAATGTCCAGATACCCTGAGCACAGCGGCCTGCTGGAAAAATTAATATGATGGGCTGATGGCAATTCCCCATAAGCCGGGGCCCGTATGGGCGCTAATGACAGTGGTTATTTTTGTTACTATCAGTTCGTCAATATTAAGTTGGCTGTTTTGCCTCAAAAGCTTTTCAAATTCCAGTGCAACCCCGGGGTCTTCGCCATAAAATACACCTATTTTACATTTCGGGTATTTTTTGGCTTCGAGAACAGCATAGTTGTAGATTTCCCTGAAAGCAGATTCAAGGTTTTTAGAAAATTTTTTAAGATGTACCTTCCCATTCTTCCCGATTGTAAGTATGGGAGTAAACCACAATGCTTTATTTAGTATCCTGCCAAAAAATGATGTCCTGCCGCCTTTAAAGACATATTCAAAGTTTTCAAGTATTGCTATAAACCTGTTTTTTTCAATAAGGTCTTCAATAAGACGGTTCAGTTCTTCAACACCTGCCCCTGCAGCAGCGGCCCTTGCTGCCTGGAGCACTGTCAATCCGAGGCAGATAGTTGAAGTTTTTGAATCGATGATATTTATCCTGCTGTCTTTAAGGTTGACCTTTGCAATACTTGCAGCGTTGATTGTGCCGGATAGCCTGGAACTGAGTAAAATACAAAATATGTAATCAAAGCCCTCATTAAAAAGTGAATCGAATACATTGTAGAAATCTCCTGCAGATGGAGAAGAAGTATTGACTTTCAGTCCCCTGCGAAGCGCATCAAAAACTTCTGCCGTGCCTATCTCAAGTCCGTCTTTTCTCAAATCATCATTAAAACCTATATACATCGGTACCACTGTTACCGGAAGCCCTTCAAGCATTTCAGGAGGGATGTCTGAAGATGAGTCAGTTACTATTGCGATTTTTTTATTATCCTGCATACCTGTTTCTACCCTGTAAAAACAAGGACAATGTAAAAATTATTATTATTTGAACTTGTCCCGATTCCAATCCTGCTAAAACCGCCATTTAATATATTTGCCCTGTGAATGTCACTGTCCATCCATGTATTGAAAAACAGCTCCGCAGAAGCCATTGACGGCGGACTGCAATATTGGATATTTTCTCCGGCAGTCGAATAAGCAATACCATTTTCCGCAAGGAAATTGTATATATTTTTTCCTTCAGGTGTAGTGTGGGAAAAATAATCCCTGGCCGCCATATCATCACTGCGATGCTGTGCGACAAGGCATAAAGATGAATCAAGGAGCAGGCTTATTGAACCTGCATCATTTCTTGCAGAATTGATTACTGCTGTGAGTGCCTCCTTCATGTCCGTGGAAGCAGCAATTTCTGTAGTGTCCTCCTGCTTGTCTGTCCCGCCTGCTTCAGTGGCCCCGGTGTCGCTGTTTGTTTCCTGGAAGGATTCTTTGCCCTGCGCGGTGTCAGGCTTCTCACTCTCTCCATTACTATTGTTTTCTGAAAGATTCTTGCTGTATTTATCTATTCTGTTATTGATATTATTAAACAGATGAGAAGGGCCATTACCACATGGATTACTATCTTCACCTTGAGACATAAAACCTTTAACTGTTAAATTTTCAGGAATAATACCTGTCAGGTTTTTACCTGTATGGGAAAAAGGGTGTGCAAGCCCCAAGGCACGGGTTTTATTTAATTTCTCGGACGGGCATTTAATATTTAGAGTCAGGACCTTACATCCTGAGGAAAATACCATAATAAGTGAAAGGGTGGCAAAGAGGATAAGGTAAATATACTTTGAAAAAAGTATTCTTTTGCCATCCCTGTAATCCTTAAACACTTAACTGCCTTTTTTTATTATTTCTGATATTTTCCTTATATGCTCAGGCGTGCTTCCGCAGCATGCGCCTGCTATTGAAATATTGTATTTCAGTATCTCTGCAAAATTTGCAGCCATTGTTTCCGGTGTCTCATTAAATACGGTCCTGCCGTCAATTACAGAAGGCATACCGGCATTCGGCTGTATAAGAAGAAGCGCATCCGGGTTTGCATCCCTGATTTTTTCAGTGATTTTTATCATGGAATCCGAACCCACACTGCAGTTTGCGCCGATTATATCGCAACCCGCATCAATCAGGAGCTTGCCGAATTTATCGGCCCTGTTGCCCATTACAGTTACGCCATCCGCCGTAAAAGACATTGTACATGCAACCATAATATCAGGTACAGCTTTTTTTGTGCCTTCCACTGCTGCAAGAGCCTCATTTAAGTCAATCATAGTTTCAATAATTATCAGGTCAACGCCATTTTCTGCAAGCGCTTCAGCTTGACTGGCAAATGAATCAACCAGGTACTGGTATTTTGTATTACCGTATGGCTCAAGGATTTTGCCCGAGGGTCCGATATCTCCGGCAATAAAAACTTTTCCTGCCGGCCGGTTTTCCTGCAGGCTGAACTGTTCAACAGCAGCACGCGCAGCAGCAACACCCTTGATGTTTAATTCTTTGAACAAGCCGGAACTGCCTGACTGTTCAAGCTTAGCCGGACTTGAGCCAAGAGTATTGGTCTGTATAATGTCAGAACCTGCTTCAATATACTGGAGATGAATAGAGGAAATGCTTTTAAGAGCTGAGGGATCAAGATTTAATAAATCACCAGGACCTTTGTAACCAAGAGCCTGGAGAGATGTCCCCATTGCGCCATCGCAAATCAGAGTTCTTTTCTCCAGTAAAGTTAAAAGGTCCTGTTTAATTTTTTTTATTGGGCCCATTTTAAAAAATAAAAGTTATTTATTTCTTCGCTGCCAACGGGTCTTCTTCAACATTTTTTTATGTTTTTTCTTACGCATTTTTTTACGGCGCTTCTTAATAACTGAACTCACTGGCCTACCTTCTCTTCCCGAATATTTTTACAGGAAAATTATCAAATGATAATGATAAAGCAATAATAATACCGTCTGCAATGTGACAAAGTGTGCCACTTAAAAAATAACAGCAAATATCTGATTTGTTGCTTTTTAAAAATGGTATTATACCAGAATAAGCATAAAATCAAAATAAAAGAATTATTATAATTGTCCTTTGATAAATTTTACTATTTCTTAGATAATGTCCGGATATATAATATTGAAAATATGATTTAATCAGCCAGGGAAATAATATATGAATATCTACATAATTCTGCTGATTCTCACAATTGTAATAACATTCGGCAACTCAGCAGTTGCTTTCAGGCGGAGAAACATTCCGGGCGCAAAATCCCTCATCCTGCTGAACGCAGCAGTAGCGGTTTATGCTTTCGGGTATATTTTTGAAATAACAGTAAAAAGCCTGGAAACAAAACTTATCTGGTACGGGATAGAATACTTTGGAATTGCCACACTTCCTTTTTTATGGCTTTTCTTTGCCCTCCAGTACTCGGACAATGACAGGCTTATAATCAACAAAAAGATTTTTTATCTGGCAATAATCCCGGTAATTACAATAGTGCTGGTATGGACTAACCGATTTCACGGTTTGATGTTGCAGGATATCGGCATATCCACGGGAATTGTCCAGGAGATTGCAAAAACCGGCGGGATCTGGTACTGGGTCAATATCGTTTACACTTATGGCATGACAATAACCGGCTCCCTTATACTCATAAATACTGTCATAAAGCTTCCCATGGCCCATATAAAACAGGGGCTGGTCCTGGCAATCGGGGCCCTCATCCCTATAATTGGCAGCCTGATATATATAACTGACTCTTTATCAATCGGTGAACTGGATCTTACCCCGTTTTCATGCGCTGTTTCAGGAGGGCTTTTTTTGTGGAGCCTTTTCAGGCTGAAAACTCTTCAGATTGTGCCGATTGCAAGGGATAAAGTCTTTGACAGTATAGAAGACGCAGTCATTGTAGTTAATTTAACTGGAACAATTGTTGATTTTAATAAAAAAACCAGGGCAATATTCGATGTGGACCCCAATGAACTTGTCGGCCAGAACCTTGAGATATTTCTTATAACAAGAAATATAAAATTCAAGGTCACAGATACAGGTGTTAAGACAGAATCGCCTGAAATAAATAAAAATGGCAAAAAATCATTTTATTCAATAACTTCTTTGCCTGTCGAGAAAAAAAAGGGCAAACTTGCCGGCTATCTTGTTGTTTTCAGCGATATTACGCAAAGCAAGAAGGCAGAAATAAACCTTTCGCAGTCAAAGAAAAAGATAGAAGGATTAAACAGGCTGGCTTTTGATTTATCCATGGTTGAAGCCGAAGAGGATGTCTGTAAAAAAAGTTCACAGGCAGCAAGGGAAATAATGGGGTTTGCTTATTGCAGTTTTTTTGTTGAAAAAAATGGGGTACTGGAAAATGGCTTTAACTCAAGCCCGGCAGTTGCAAGCCTTGTTTCCGATAATAATTTCTTCAATGATTTTGTGGCCGGGACATATAAAAGCAAAAAAGCCGAAGTCATAAAAACCTGTGATTTTCCTGAAAATATCAGAAAACAGGCCATTGAAATGCTTCAAATATGTGCTGTCTTATGCATGCCGGTATCTGATATTGGCGCAGCATTTCTTTTTGGCGACACCGAAGAAGTTTTCAGCAGTGAAAATGTAAAATTAACTGAACTTCTGGTAGGCCACTCAGCAGAGTCCCTGAAGAGATTGTGGCTGCAGAGGTCTTTGCGCCAGCAGGCCGAGCTGGATTCATTGACCGGTGTTTATAACCGCAGGTATTTCAATAATCTGATAGAAATAGAAGTTGAGCGCTCACGAAGGTTTGGATATCCCCTGACCCTGGCAATGATTGATGTAGACAGGTTCAAGGAAATCAATGACAGGTACGGTCATCAGGTAGGCGATATTGTGCTAAAAGGCATTGCTGATGTAATTGCCAGCCAGATAAGGAAAGTCGATACTCTTGTCAGATATGGCGGTGACGAGTTTTTAATAGTTCTTCCTGAATCAAGTGACAAGGGTATTGATGCATTCATAAAAAGGTTGCGTGAAGCTGTGTCAGAATGGTATAAGGAAACCAGGCTTGCAGACTTTGAAATCGGCATATCAATAGGTATAAGCAAATATGATCCGGCACTTAATGAACCGGTTGATAAAATAATACACTATGCAGATATGGATATGTACAGAGATAAAAAGGACAGGAAGAACTCCCGGTAAGACATGTATTCACAGGCAAAATATATGATTTGCACCTGGATTATCCGTGCCTGAAAACACTTTCAAAAAAACTTCAACAAAAAGCTGTAAAAAATCTTTAAAAAATCATTGACAACACTATATATAGTGTTATACTTTTAAACATAACACAATATATATAGGGTTTGTTTTCTTTTTTCGTATTAGATCTTTATTTGCCAGACAATCAGCATTCAGGATTTTTAACATTTTTCAGTTGTTTCTGCACTGGTTTGTTTAAAGATACAAATTTTTTCAGGAAGGTTGGGAAAAGACTGCCATGGGAGATTCAAAAAATAATAAAACAGCTGTAAATTTTGCCGGTAACATACCGCTTGATGACTATTATAAAAATAAGCCCATCAGCCTTTCAAAAAATGCAATAAAGGTGCTTGAGAAACGGTACCTTAAAAGAGATGAAGAAGGGACATTGCTTGAAACACCCCGGGAGATGTTTTTAAGGGTTGCCCGCAATATATCAACTGCAGAAAAGAATTACGGCCACACTGATGAAGAAGTAGCAGAGATAGAAAAGCTGTTCTTTGATATGATGGCAGAGCTTGACTTTTTACCCAACTCACCGACTTTAATGAATGCAGGCAAGGAGCTGCAGCAGCTTGCCGCATGTTTTGTCCTTCCTGTTGGCGATTCGATGGAAAAAATATTCGAAGCATTAAAAGAAACAGCATTGATACAGAAGTCAGGCGGAGGCGTGGGCTATTCTTTTTCAAATATAAGGCCGAAAAATGATGTTGTGCTTTCCACCAAGGGAGTATCAAGCGGGCCAATTTCTTTCATGACTGTATTTAATGCTGCGACAGATACAATTAAACAGGGCGGCACAAGGCGCGGCGCAAACATGGGTATTTTGAGGATAGACCATCCAGATATCCTTGAGTTTATCAGTGCCAAGGAGGACAGCACCAAGCTCAATAATTTCAACTTATCGGTAGGTGTCACAGAGTCTTTCATGAAAGCAGTGGAAAACGGAGACGACTATGATGTTTTAAATCCCAGGACAAAAGAAGTTGTTGCAAGATATAGCGCCAGGGATATTTTTAAGAAGATAGTGTTCCATGCCTGGAAAAACGGCGACCCTGGAATTATTTTTCTTGACAGGTTAAACAGGGATAATCCGACACCTCACATCGGCACCATTGAAAGCACCAATCCGTGTGTTTCAGGGGAAACTTATATCTCTACAAACAGGGGATATATAAAAGCTAAAGAATTACATGCGCTATTAAAAAATAATGAAGATATAAAAATAATTTTTGATAAAAGAGCACTGGAATACAAGATTTCAAATAAAATCACAAATGGTGACTTAGAAGTTCACGAAAGTCCCGAAGCAGGCAGTTGGGCAAGAGGAGAAAAAGAAATATTTAAGCTGGTTACTAAATCGGGCTATGAAATAGAAGCAACTCCTGAGCATAAGATTCTTACTACGGAAGGCTATAGAAGCATTAGCGAATTAAAAAA
>CAZGTW010000027.1:7324-8928 GCA_964528815.1 uncultured Actinomycetota bacterium
TATGATTTTAATGAACCAATCAGCAATTCATATATTGCCAATGGAATCGTTGTACGAAATTGTGGCGAGCAGCCATTATTACCATATGAAGCATGCAACCTGGGAAGCATAAATCTTGCAAACATGGTTAAAACTGAAGACGGCATATCAAAAGTGGATTTTGACAAACTGAGAAAAACAGTACATACATCGATAAGGTTCCTTGACGATGTCATAGACATGAGCAAGTATCCTCTTGAAAAAATAGCCCGGATGGTAAAGGGCAACAGAAAGGTCGGCCTCGGAGTTATGGGTTGGGCTGACCTGCTTATGGTTCTTGGGATACCATACAATAGTGAACAGGCTCTGGAACTTGCAAAAGAAGTAATGAGTTTTATACAGGATGAATCAAAGGCCGCATCAAGAGAGCTTGCAAAACAGAGAGGGAGTTTTCCCAATTTTGAAGGAAGCGTATATGATAACAAAGAAGGCTACCAGGTAAGAAACGCTACTACAACCACCATCGCTCCGACTGGCACACTCAGCATTATAGCAAATTGTTCCAGCGGCGTTGAGCCGATATTTGCCATTTCATTTGTAAAAAATGTTATGGATAATGAAAAACTTCTGGAAGTAAATCCATATTTTGAGCTTGTAGCAAAAGAGATGGGTTTTTACTCTGTCGAGCTTATGGAAGAAATAGCCGGTAAAGGTACAATTGCTGACTTTAAAGAGATTCCGTCATCGGTAAGGCGGGTCTTTGTCACTGCCCATGAGATTTCCCCGGTATGGCACGTCAGGATGCAGGCAACTTTCCAGGAGTTTGTCGATAATGCGGTATCAAAGACAGTCAATTTTCCAAATAGCGCCACAGAACAGGATGTCGAAGAAGTATACATGCTTGCCTACAGGCTTGGGTGCAAAGGCATTACCATTTACAGAGATGGCAGCAGGGAGAGCCAGGTGCTGCAGGTCGAGGGCAGGAAGGCTGCTGAAAGCGCAGAGGGCACTAAAGTCAGTCCAGGACACTCAGAAACTAAAAGTTCACACGAACAGGTCAGTGGGGTGCAGGGCAAAGAAAAAATCCTTGAAAAAGGCAAGGAAAAGACCGGGCATGATACAGAAAAACCTGAAGTGCATGAAACTGCTGAAATACATGATGGCCATGAAGGAGAAGAAACTGCAGGCGCGCATAATATAAAACCCAGGCCAAGGCCTGATATTACAAAGGGCATGACCAAGAAATATAGCATTGGCGGATGCGGGAAACTTTACGTAACTGTAAATTCTGATGAAGATGGCATATGCGAAGTATTTACAAACACCGGTGAAGAAGGATGCGCCGCTCTGTCAGAAGCAGTCAGCAGGCTTATAAGTATTACTATAAGGTCCGGCATAGAAATAGACTCCATCCTTAAACAGGTGTCGGGAATTCGATGCATCACATGCATTGCAGACGAAGGGACCCATGTACTTTCGTGCCCGGATGCGATAGGAAAGGCCATTGAGTTTTACCAGAAGGGATACAATAAATTTGACCTCAATGTGGCTTCAGGCAAAAAGTCAATTATGATATGCCCCGAAGAAGGTTGCGGAGGCATAATGCAGCCCGAGGGCGGCTGTTA
>CAZGTW010000027.1:9028-10876 GCA_964528815.1 uncultured Actinomycetota bacterium
ATTAAGGGAGCGGTTTGCAAAAATACCTTTCCTGAAAATCCCTTTTGACTCAAACCTGAAATTAAATGAATGCAGAAGCTGTGCCAGTACCAGAGTTGTAAAGACACAGGTATGGAAAACATCAGTATCATGCTGCAGGCTGTGAGTGTTAAACAGTTCCGGCCCTATAAAATATATAAAAAGGGCACCCAGTGTAAGGATAAGCCCCTGCCACAATATCTGCCAGAGGCCCTTTTTACTTAAAATGCGTTCTCTTAGCTTGCTTGCTTTCCTTTCCATAATATTCGGTTCTGCGGGATTAATGCCCAGTGCAAGAGCCGGCAGCCCGTCAGTTATGAGGTTCATCCATAGTATCTGTACCGGAAGAAGCGGAATGTATGCAAGAGTGGGATCCACGCCAAGGAGGCGGAAAATAAAACTCCCAAAAACTATCGCTATAAACATGAGCAATACTTCTGAAATATTGCATGAGAGCAAAAAGAGAATGAATTTCTTCAGGTTGTCATATATTACGCGTCCTTCTCTTATGGCCTTTACTATTGTCGCAAAATTATCGTCAGTAAGTATCATATCGCTTGCTTCCTTGCTTACATCGGTGCCTGTTATGCCCATTGCAAGGCCGATATCAGCTTTTTTCAGGGAAGGCGCATCATTGATTCCATCACCGGTCATTGCGACAATATGGTCATTTTTCTTCAATGCATCTACAATAGCCACTTTGTGCTCGGGCGATACTCTTGCAAAAACTTTTATTTTCTCGATTTCTGTTGCAAGTTCTTCATCGGAAATATTTGAGAATTCTTCTTCTTCGACTATCCTGTCACTCTCACCAAGTATTCCGAGCTCTTCGCCTATTGCCCTTGCAGTAAGTTTATGGTCGCCTGTGACCATGATTATGTTTATATTTGCCTGTTTACATCGGGCCACTGCATCATAAACCTCAGGCCTTGGAGGGTCTATCATGCCTACCATACCATTATAGATAAGCTCATTTTCAAGAGTCTCTATTTTTTTCCCTTCGGGTGACTCATCAATATATTTAAAGGCAAATGCCAGGTTACGCATTGCGCCATTTGCAAGAGTTGTATTAATGACGCTTATTGCTTTAATGTCTTCTTCTGTCAGTGGAACAACTTCGTTATTTTTTATTATCTTTGTGCATTTTTTTAAGATTACTTCCGGCGCACCTTTGCTGAAGAGAAGATATCCTCCCTGCTGTCTGCCGGCTGTGCCGCTTTTTAATTTTGAAAGAGGGTGCGAATCAGAATAACCGCCAGGGCCGGCTGGTGAGAAATACTCATCAGATACCCTGTGTACAGTTGTCATCATTTTCCTGACCGAGTCAAAAGGCTCTTCATATTCACGGGGCAACATAAATTCAAGGCTGTCTTTATCAAGAGAATAAAAGCGCCCGAGTTCAATAAGCGCAGTTTCTGTAGGGTCGCCTGCCAGGCTGCAGATATTTTTATCCAGGTAATATGCATCATTGCAAAGCACGGCATTTTCAATAAGGAATTTTAAAGAAATGTCATTTTCAGGTATCTCAGAACATTCTGGAATTAAATTTGCGTTATTGCCTATAACTGCTGCCTGGCTTGAACCTGCAGTTTTTATTAAATCCTGCTCTTTTTTCTGCTTTTCATATTCTGCAAATTCATAAAGCCCATTAAATATCTTACGCACAACCATTTTGTTCTGGGTAAGTGTACCTGTCTTGTCTGTGCATATCACCGACACGCTTCCAAGGGTCTCAACTGAACTTAACCTGCGCACAATGGCATTATTTTTTGCCATCTTCTGTACACCAAGGGCAAGAGATATTGTTACAATTGCCGGGAGCCCTTCCGG
>CAZGTW010000027.1:10976-15126 GCA_964528815.1 uncultured Actinomycetota bacterium
CCCCTTATAATAAGTGCAGTTGGTGCGGCAAGCTCTTTTAGTGCCTGCAGTGCCTTCTCGGCCCTGTATTCCTGTACGAAACCAAGGACAGAATTGATAATAAGTATTACAAGAATGACAATTGAATCAGTTATATCCCTGAGCAATATCCCTGAAATAAGTGCGGCAGCAATAAGTATCCATATCATGAAGTCATTAAATTGAGAAATGAATATCTTAAAGGGGGATCTGCCTTTTTTTTCTTCAAGCTCATTTGGCCCAATATCTGATAATCTTTGGGCGGCATCATTTTCGCTGATTCCTGAAGAAATATCGGTTGCAAGGATGTCCCTTACTTCATCTACTGTTTTTATGTGCCAGGCTGTATTTGATTCAAAGTCTTTTAATATCTTCAATACTGCTCCTTTATAATAAAGAGTTTGTTTTATGAAAATGAGTATGGATATGTTACTTGCCTTTAAGAAAGATTGTCAATAAGTTTACAGATTTTAAAATTATTCTGCCCATATATCATGGAACATTTCCCACTCTTCAATATGTTCGCTTATATATTTTTCAAGCACTTCAATCATTTTTTTCATATTAAAAGCAATAAACTCTTTCCTGTTTTCAAATTTTGATTCATCTCTTTCCAGTTCAAGAGGCTTATCAATGATCTGCTGATGGCCGTACTTGCTTTTGCGCCACATGAAACTGGGAAGCAGCGGGGCTCCTGATTTAAGCGCTATCTCAACGGGTCCTGACGGTATATAAGCTTTCCTGCCAAAAAAGTCATAAGCTTCAGCAGTGCCAAGCGGGTCAAAATCTGTTGGAATTGCAATAACCCCGTTATTTTTTAAAATCCTGAAGGTATTCAGCATCATCTTATTTGCATATAATGTCTGCAAACCTTTTGACAGCCTTCTCTTTTCAAAAAACCTGTTTGTCCTGTGGTAGGGCCTTATAAGGCCGGTGCCCCATATAGGTATTCCCTCTATTGCAACCCTGCAGGCACCCCATTCAAAATTTCCGATATGGGCAGTAAAAATAACTGCGCCTTTTCCGGCCTTAAGTGAATCTTTTAAATATTCTAATCCGGAAAGATCCACCCTTTTTTTGAATTTCTCAACATTTATTAAAAGCTGTTTTAAAAAATCAGTTACATTGCAGAACCATACAACATAGATGTTCTTTACTATATCAGATACTTTCCGGTCATTTTGCTTCAATCCAGTTACTATAGATACGTTCTTTTTGAGTGTATCTGCAAGCTTACCGGTATAGAAAATCATTTTAGCAGATGTAGCTGCAATGAAATAAGAAACAGGATAGGGAGTGGCATATGCCAGAAACTCCAGGAATTTATAACCAAAAAAAATAATAACCTTCATATTAATTTTTGACTGTTAAAATAATTTTTATATTTTTCAAATAAAAAGCTCTTTAAACCCGGTTTTGTCCTAACATCCTGCTGCCCGGTTTTTCAATCCGTTTTTAATTCTGACAGTTCTTTTGTAAATTGCTCTATGCTGTCAAACTGCTTATAAACTGAAGCAAACCTGATGTAAGCAACTTTATCAAGATTTTTCAGTTTTTTTAAGACTATATCGCCGATTTCCCTGGAACTTATTTCATTTGAATGAAAGTTCCTTATTTCAGATTCAATGTCTGCAACAATTTCTTCAAGAGTTGCAGCAGGAATGTTTCTTTTTATACAAGCCCTGATAAGCCCGCTTAAAATCTTGTTCCTGTCAAATGGCTGCCTGGTATTATCCTTCTTTATAACTGCTATAGGTGTTGTCTCCAGGCGCTCAAAAGTCGTGAACCGGTTTCCGCATTTCTCGCATTCACGCCTTCTCCTGATGCTGCCGTCAGACTCCGTCAGTCTTGTCTCTATTACTTTTGTATCAGGTGCCGAACAAAAAGGGCACTTCATTTATATACCTCCTGAAATCAGATACTTTTCTCCCTGAAAAATGGTTTAAATATTTTTTTAACAACAGGGCTTATATCGCGCCTGTCTTGTGTAAAATATGTCTTTAAAAGAGAAAAACTTTTTATGCTGTATACTGCAGTTACAAGCAGCATCCCGATACACCAGTAATAGCTGTTTTCCCTGTACCACATGAAAAAAGAAAAAAACAAAAATGCCGCCCCCTGCGAAACATATGTGTCCTTGAATAATATTATTGCAGCAGCCATAAAATAAATATAGAGCCACAGTATTGATAAAGGCGATAAAAAAATGAGCGCTCCCACAAGTGTCGCTATTCCTTTTCCGCCTTTAAAGCCTATATATATCATCCAGTTATGGCCCACAATTGCACAAACAACTGCAAGAAGCGGGATAAATGGATGATGGTCCGAAAACTTCGTTGCAAGCCATGCAACAAGTGTGCCTTTCCCGATGTCAATAATTGCAACTAAAACACCGGCAATTATTCCGACACTTGAAATAGTGTTCATCCCGCCTATATTTTTACTGCCCCTTTTACTTATGTCTATCCCTTTTATCTTTCCTGCTATAAACCCTGAAGGCAGCGCACCAATAAGGTATGAAAAAACAAGGATGATGGCAGCGTTTCCATAAAAATTATCAAGGAGCAAATCTTCCCCCATAAATATAGTAAAAACTGTTTTTAAATTTCATAAAATTTATAAAAGTAAATAAATTAAATGCTAAATAATAAAAACAGCAGCCTTAATTGTGTTAATAAATGTATTAGAATTATAACATAAAAAGTTTTCCAATACGAAAAACAAGTGGTTTCCTGTAAGAGAAAAAAACGGGATTTAAAGCCTCAGCCTGAGATTGAAATCCAGGCTTTATTGAGTGGATATTCCATTTATCTGCTGTTAAAAAATAAATCTATTTCATTTGTCAGCCCATTTGCTTTATAATTACTCTTGATAAAGAGCGGATATGGCTTTATCAGTGCCCGGCATAAGACTTTTCATCATTTCTTTGATGAGCATTAAAGTTTTTCAGTTCCGGGACCATTTGTATAATATCCAAATAGCAAAAGGAGACATCAAATGGCTCAGGTAGTACTCAAAAACCTAACCAAGAAATTCGATGAAGTGGTGGCGGTAGACAATATGAACACCACCATCGAGGACAGGGAATTCGTGGTGCTTGTAGGCCCGTCCGGCTGCGGCAAAACTACGACCCTTCGAATGATTGCAGGCCTGGAGGAGGCGACATCAGGGGAGATTTTTATCGGTGACAGGCTTGTAAACAATGTACCCCCAAAAGACAGGGACATTGCAATGGTGTTCCAGAATTATGCCCTCTATCCCCACATGAATGTCTATGACAACATGGCATTCGGCTTAAAGCTGAGAAAAACCCCGAGACCTGAAATCGAGAAACGTGTTCAGGAAGCTGCAAGGATTTTAAAAATCGAGGAATTTCTAAAAAGAAGGCCGAAACAGCTTTCCGGCGGCCAGAGGCAGAGGGTTGCACTCGGCAGGGCAATTGTTCGAAATCCCAAAGTATTTCTGATGGATGAGCCGCTCTCCAACCTGGATGCAAAACTTCGTGTCCAGATGAGAACAGAAATAGCAAAACTCCATGAAAGGTTAAATGCAACAATAGTTTACGTTACCCATGACCAGACCGAAGCCATGACAATGGCTGACAAGATAATCATCATGAAAGACGGCCTTGTGCAGCAATGGGGCGATCCACAAACTGTGTATGACCATCCGGCCAATATGTTTGTTGCTGGTTTTATAGGCAGTCCTGCAATGAACTTTCTGGATGTGACGATTACTGATAATTACACACTGAAAAATCCAAGATTTGAGATTAACACTGCCCCGAATATAAAGAAAGTCATCGATGCAAACAATCTAAAAGGCAGGGAAGCTGTAGTAGGTATAAGGCCCGAGGATCTTGAGGATAATGCATTCGTACATGACAAACATGACAATGCAATAATAAATGCGCCAGTCGAGGTTACTGAGCCTATGGGTGCAGAGATATATGTCTATATAGATATAGAAGGTGTTTTAGTTACTGCGCGAGTTAATCCAAGAAGCGCTGCCCGTGTCGGCAAACCTATAGATCTGCATGTTGATCTTGAGAAACTTCACCTGTTTGACAGGCAGACAGAGAAGGCATACATTTAGTTACATAGCTAAATAAGGTTTAAAAATGAGCTGTGAG
>CAZGTW010000028.1:0-14885 GCA_964528815.1 uncultured Actinomycetota bacterium
CGGGAGATTTTATCCAGGATTTCATAAAAATCCCTGGCTTCATTTTTATTTATTTTGCTTACAGTAAAAGACTCATTCCTGTTTTCAATTATAAGGGTAGATTTAAACAGGCCTTCTTTAAGCAGTACAGAAACAATATAAGGATAAGTCGCTATAAACACCTTATCTCTTGAAAGGTTTGACCTGTAATAAAAAAACAGTTTTTTATCGGTAAGAAGCAGGTATCCGTCAATAATATTTCCAAGGATGCCCCTGGCTTCAAAAACTATTTGCTCATCTGAACTCAAAAAAAGAAAATAATCATGGTCTTTTGAAACTCTTTTTTTTGTCCTATCTTCCATTGCTTGTCTCCAGTCTGTATTTTAAAACTATAACTGTATCTTGACAGCGCCATTTAAATATGGCCAGCTATAAAACGCCGGCCCTTATACAAATTGATAAGCAGCCGGGGAAAATAAATAATAATTACGGTAATTATAGAATCAGAGGTAAAACTATTCAATTCATTTTATCGGCTTTTTTTGTTATCCTTAGCTGCAAACAAATTATATCAACCTACAATGGTAAACTATTATTTTAATTGGAGGGAAATTGGCGGGTAGAAAATTGTTTTTTAAAAAAGCACAGGTTATTTTTAAAGTATTTTTTTCTATTGCACTCTTAATCATAATTGCAGTGTCTCCTTTTTTGTGGGGCTGCTCAGGTAAGGATAATGCTGTCAACGGCACGGAGGTTACACAGAACAGTGAGGAGCCCACAAGTTTGAGTGAGGGCCAGGCATCTTCAGATACCACAGCACCTGCAACTGAAGAAGTTGAAAAGAAAAACTATTATGTGAGCAAATCCGGTGAATTTGAGAACTATTCATTTATTTGCCCTGATAACTGGGTGCTTTATGAAAGCGGCCAGGGTTCAAGGGTAATGCTGAAAAACAGTAACAGTGTGGACAGTAAAATGGAAAGCATATTTATCTTCATTGATGATGTCTCAAGCAATGAGGAGCTAAAAGATGATGAAAGTGTTATTTCCATTTACAATCTGCTGCTTGAGGGCGACTCTACAGTAAATATGGCTGATGAAAAAACAGTAAACATAAATGGTGCAGATGCCCCTCTGATAAGCTATGAATACTTAAGCAGCCTTGATACCGGCACCACAAGTGAAGGTATCAGTTGCATAGATTGCTTTACTTTTTTCCGCAATGGAAACTATGTATATGCCATTAAATATATCGGCAGGGGAATATCAGCAGCAGGTGCGCAGCAGACATTTTCAAATTTTGTTTCAAACTTCAAACTTGACAGCCAGGTATTACAGCAGAAACAAAAAGACAAGAATTCCTCAGTAAATATCCTTATCCTTGGCGACGACAGCGGGATGGGAAGGCCCGGGGGAAGGGTAAACGGCAGGACCGACATTATAATAATACTGCATTTGAACCTTGATACATGCAAGGGCACCGCTGTGACAATACCACGTGATACCTGGGTAAACATACCCGGACATGGTGAAAACAAGATAAACGGAGCCCATGCGGTAGGAGGCACAGAGCTGACAATACAGGCAATAGAAGAACTTTCAGGCCTTGAGATCGATAATTACATAATAACTGACTTTGACGGTTTTATACCGCTTATTGATTTTCTGGGAGGAGTAACGATAGAGGTAGGCGAGGACCTGCATGATGATTTTTCAGGATGCTATCTTTCAAAAGGGGTCCATCATCTTGATGGCAAGAACGCCCTTGCACTTGCCCGGAACAGGCACAGGTCAGGTGACGGTACAACGCAGGGAGGTGCATTTGCCAGAGAGAGGGAAGCAGCCAAAATAATAGTTGCACTGCTTGACCAGAAAAGCACTTTTGAAAGGATTGCTGCAATGCCTTTATTTATTAACTATCTAGTTGAATACACATGGACAGATTTGAGCTTCATTGATATTCTTAAACTGCTGCCTGTACTTGGACAGATCAAGTCAAGCGATATTGAATTGACAGGCATACCTTCATGGCCTCAGGCTGTTGGTAACGCCAGCGCTGTGGTATACGATGAGGAAGCTACGGCAGAACTTTTTGAAGAAATAAAAAACCAGTGATTTTTTAACATCGCAGCATTGACAATTTAAAAAATTGAATTATATTAATAAAATCACAAATTTAAGGCAAACTGCGGAAGTGGCTCAGTTGGTAGAGCATCACCTTGCCAAGGTGAGGGTCGCGGGTTCGAGTCCCGTCTTCCGCTCCATTTTTTTTGTATCAGTGATTAAACAATCAGTAAATCAGGACCGGAGGTATCAATGGACGGGGTAAAAAACCAGGACAAAAGCGGTGACTTTGATGAAAGGGCCCTGGATACATTAAACCACAGTGCTTCCCATATAATGGCTGCAGCTATAAAAAGACTTTATCCGCAAGTTAAATTTGCAATAGGGCCTTCAATAAAAAACGGTTTTTATTACGATATGGACCTTGAGTCGCCGATTACGCCTGAGGATTTAAAGGCAATTGAAAAAGAGATGGAAAAAATCATAAGGCAGAATATAAGATTTGAAAAAAGTGAAATGACAAAACAGGAAGCATCAGCTTTCTTTTCCGAAAACCCTTATAAGGTCGAGCTTATCAGGGATATTCCTGACGCAAAGGTAAGCATTTATAAAACCGGTGATTTTGTCGACCTCTGTGCAGGGCCCCATGTCGAGTCGACAGGTAAAATCGGAGCTTTTAAGCTCCTCAGCATTGCCGGAGCATACTGGCGGGGAAATGAAAAAAATAAGATGCTCACAAGAATATACGGGACATCATTTTTTTCAAAAGAGAACCTGAAAGCATACCTTGATAAAATCGAGCTTGCAAAGAGGAGCGACCACAGGGTGATAGGAAAGGACCTTGAGCTTTTTTCTTTCCACGATGAAGCGCCCGGTTTTCCGTTCTTTCATCCGAAGGGCATGATATTGCAGAATGCAATACTTCAATACTGGCGCCAGGAGCATCTCGCTGAAGGCTACAGCGAAATAAAGACTCCTGTCATTTTAAGCAATGAGCTCTGGAGGACGTCCGGCCACTGGGATAATTACAAAGATAATATGTATTTTGTGCAGATAGAAGAATGTGAATATGCCGTCAAGCCGATGAACTGTCCAGGGGCAATACTTGTTTATAAGTCAAACCAGCATTCCTACAGGGATTTTCCCTTGCGGTATGCAGAGCTTGGGCTGGTGCACCGCCATGAAAAATCAGGCGTGCTGCACGGGCTTTTCCGGGTACGAAATTTTACACAGGATGATGCACATATATTCTGCCTTGAATCACAGTTAAAATATGAAATAGTGAAAATAATGGACCTTATAGACAGGATGTACAGTGTCTTTGGTTTCAGGGATTATCATGTGGAGCTTTCGACAAGGCCCTTAAAAAGGATTGGCAGCGACGAGATATGGGATAAAGCTGAAAGCACATTAAAAAGTGTTATAGAAGAAAAAGAGCTGGATTATAAAATAAATGAAGGAGACGGGGCATTTTACGGGCCCAAGATAGATTTCCACATAAAAGACTGCCTTGACAGGACATGGCAATGCGCGACTATCCAGCTTGATTTTTCAATGCCTGAGAAGTTTGATCTTGAATATACAGGTGAGGACAATGCAAAACACAGGCCCGTAATGATCCACAGGGTCGTGCTTGGAAGCCTGGAGAGGTTCATGGGTATATTGATTGAAAATTACAGCGGAAACCTCCCGCCCTGGCTGGCACCTGTACAGGCTGTGGTGCTGCCGATTTCCGAAAAGTTCCAGGAATATGCGGAAAAAATAAATAACAGGCTGCTCGCCCTTGGTTATCGCAGTGAAATAGATAACAGGGTTGAGTCACTCAGCAAGAAAATCAGGCAGGCCGAGCTTCAGAAAATACCATATATGATAATTACAGGTGAGCAGGAAGAAAAAACTGAAACCGTCACAGTAAGGAAAAAAGCAGGCGGGGATATAAAGAATATAAGTATAAATGAATTAACAGAAATAATCGGCTCTGCTGTAAAATCAAGAGCTGCTATGCCATAATAATTTTTATTATTGCTGTTTGTCTGCCGAAGGTGAAACTATTGCAATGGCGTGCCGTCATTAAAAAGCGTATATCCGGTTTTTAAAATTATTTGTAAAGGGTAAATTCAGCAAGACAGAAAAGGGAATTTATAAAAGCTTTTTTTATCATTTTCTTTATTTTTATAAGTGTTATTATTATAATAGTTTTCTGAAATTCAGGTAAGTTCAAGAAAGAGTTAATAATCATAAGTAATTTATTATATTAAGTAACGAAGGGATAGAAATGACTCTTAAAGAAAAAGTGAAGCTTTACACAACAACTGCTGCTATAAAGAGTGTTGTCAAAGTACTCCCGAAGATTTCAGACGAAAGATGGCTTAAAATCGTAAAAGGAAGAGTGTACAAACTGAAAAAGAGGGAAGAGCGTGATTTTCTGGAAAACCTTCTTGTAAACCTGAAAAAAGCCTCAAGCAGGATGGCGCCATCTGTACGCAATAAGGTTGTCATGAACCTTATCAATAATGCAATGATACAGGGGCAGCCAAAGCGTAAGGCGTTTACTGAAAAATATGGCATTACTCCTCCCAATCATCTTGTAATAAGCCCTACCATGAAATGTAACCTGAAATGCTACGGATGCTATGCATGGCAATACTCAAAGAAAGAGGACCTGCCTTATGACGTATGCAACAGGATAATTGATGAAGCTAATGCCATTGGGATATACTTCTTCGTAATAACAGGCGGGGAGCCTTTTGTATGGCCGCAACTATATGATTTCCTTTCAAGGCACAATGATTCTTTCTTCCAGATTTATACAAATGGCACTGCCATTGATGATGAGGTTGCCAAAAAACTTGCAGAGCTTGGCAATGCCGTTCCCTGCATAAGTGTGGAAGGTTTTGAAAAAGAAACTGCTGCAAGAAGAGGCGACCAGACATGGGGGAAAATAATGAACGCCATGGATGCGCTTAACCGTAACGGTGTACTTTTCGGATATTCTGTTACAGCGACAAGGGAAAACAATGACCTTGTTGTAAGCGATGAGTTTGTTGATTTCTTTGTAAATAAAGGGTGCTTTATTGGCTGGTATTTTAATTATATACCCATAGGAAGGGAGCCAAACCTTGACCTTATGCCGACTCCCGAACAGAGAGATTACAGGCGAAAAAGGATAATCGAAATAAGGAAGACCAAAAATATAATAGTTGCTGATTTCTGGAACGACGGCAACCTGGTAAATGGATGCATGGCAGGCGGCAAGAATTACCTGCATATCAACGTAAACGGAGATGTTGAACCCTGTGTCTTTGTACATTTTGCTGCCGATAATATCAAGGAAAAAAGCCTTGCAGAAGTAATAACAAGCCCATTTTTTATGGCTTTCAGAAAAAGGCAGCCATATAATGAAAACCATTTAAGGCCTTGCAGTATAATTGACAATCCTCATGTATTGAGAGATATAGTAGCTGAAACAGGCGCATACGCAACACATGACGGTGCAGAAACAGTTGTGACAGATCTGGCAAAGCAGCTCGATGCTTATTCCTGCGCTTATGGAAAGATTGCAGATAAAGTCTGGAACGAAGAATATGTTCCAGATGAAGAAAAACAGGCCGTAAGCTAAAGTTTTTTACTGATATAGTGGACAAATAAGAAAAAATATATATAATTTCACTCGGAATTTAATCGAGGCATTAAGTTCAGTTATAATTTAATATTGGAAGCAGAAATAGAAATCATTTATTTCTCACCAGATAGCGTTCTGTATTGGATTTTAAAATTACAGGATTTACATGGGTCAACCGTGAGCAGCTTACCTGGTTATATTTTAAGTAATTAAAATAGGTGGATGGTTTCTGCCTATTTTTTTTATTATAAAAAAGATTTTAACAAAATGTACGGAGGTAATATAAATTATCAAAAACATCAGGGTGAATGAACAAATAAGGATACCAAAAGTGAGATTAATTGATGAAGACGGCTCACAGATTGGTATTACTCCTGTAGAAGAGGCTTTAAGGTTAGCCTATTCAAAGGAACTTGATCTGGTAGAAGTAGCGCCAAATGCTGCACCACCGGTATGCAGGATAATGGACTTTGGCAAATATAAATACCAGCTTGAGATTTCTGAAAAAGAAAAAAAGAAGAAACAGACCCAGATAGTTATAAAGGAAATAAAATTAAGGCCGAAAATAGATAAAAATGATCTGGGAATAAAAACCAAGCAAATAGAAAAGTTCCTGCAAAAAGGAAATAAAGTAAAGGTTACAATGTCTTTTAAGGGCAGGGAAAAGATTCATTCTGAACTTGGAATGAATCTTTTAAATAGCATGCTTGAAGAACTGGGTGACAGTTGCATTGTCGAGCAGAGGCCCAAATTGGAAGGTTACAATATTATTATGATACTCGAGCCGGCATAAGCTGTTTATCGGGCATAATATAGGAAGTTGATAAATCAGCAACAGTTTTTATCGGGAAGGGAAGGTGTAAAAATGCCGAAGATTAAGACTCACAGAGGTGCAGCCAAAAGGTTCAAATTAACAGGAACCGGGAAAATAGTTAGAGTAAAAGCTTATAAAAGCCATATACTTACAAAGAAAAATGCAAAAAGGAAAAGGACTCTTGGACAGGAGACAGAAGTAGCAGCTCCGGATTATCCTCGAATCAGGCGGATGCTGGGAAAATAACAGTGGCAGCTGCAGATATACGTTTTAAATTTGAAAGAAGGTGTAGATTAATATGACTCGAATAAAAAGGGGAGTTATAAAAAGGACAAAACACAGTGAGGTCCTTAAAGAAGCAAGGGGTTACTATGGTTCCAGCAGCAGGAGTTACAGGCTTGCAAAACAGGAACTATTAAAAGCATTAAGTTATTCATACAGGGACAGTAAAAATAAAAAGCGCACATTCAGGAGCTTGTGGATAACCAGGATAAATGCTGCAGCAAGATTAAACGGCCTTTCCTATAATGAATTTATAAACGGCCTTAAACTTGCAAAAGTCGATATAAACAGGAAGATGCTTTCAGAAATCGCTACTAATGACCCTGCTGCTTTTACAAAACTTGCAGAAACTGCAAAACAGCAGCAAGTCACAGCCTGATATGGAAATTAACGAAATAGAAGAAAAGTTAAAATCAGAGATTGAAAGTTTCAGGGCAGAAATCAGTAATACTTCCAGTCTTGATGAGCTTTACAGGATCAGGGCAAAATATGCAGGAGCAAAAAGCCTGGTGGTTACAACACTGGGCAATATCGGCGCATTGCCAAAAGAGCTCAGGCCTGTTGCAGGAAAAGAAGCCAATGAGATAAAAAAGGAAATTGAATCAGCAATTTCACAAAAAGAAAAGTTTTTCAAGAATATACAGTTTGACCAGGAGCTCAGAAAGGAAAAAACAGATCTTTCCCTGCCTGGAAATGCTGTCCAGTGTGGGAAAAAGCATATAATCTCGCAGGTCATTGAAGAAATAGAAGACATATTCATCGGCATGGGTTTTGAAGTCGCAGAGGGCCCTGAAGTTGAAACTGATTACTATAATTTTGAAGCATTAAATACTCCTCCGGATCATCCCGCAAGATCCCTCCATGATACTTTCTTTATTTCAGATGATACTCTGCTCAGGACACAGACATCGCCGGTACAGATAAGGTACATGGAAAAGCACCAGCCGCCGGTTTATATAATTGCTCCGGGGAAAGTTTACAGAAAAGATTATGATATCTCCCATACTCCAATGTTTACACAAATAGAGGGGCTGGTGGTAGATAAAGGGATAAACTTCGGGAACCTGAAATGGACCCTTGAGACATTTGCGCATGAAGTTTTTGGTAAGGAAAGAGCCGTAAGGTTCAGGCCGCATTACTTTCCGTTTACCGAGCCAAGCGCAGAAGTGGATGTTTCCTGTGCAATATGTGAGGGTAAGGGTTGCAGGACCTGCGGCGGTTCCGGCTGGCTCGAAATACTTGGGGCTGGAATGGTGGACCCCAATCTTTATAAATATGTAAAATATGATGCTGAAAACGTCAATGGGTTTGCATTTGGCATGGGTATTGAAAGAATCTGCATGCTTAAATACGGCATTGATGACATAAGGCTTTTTTATGAAAACGACCTGAGGTTTATCAGGCAATTCTAAACAAAACTCAAAGTAAACCTTTTTTTATTTTATGGAGATTTAAGTGAAAGTTACTCTTAACTGGATTAAAGAATTTCTCGATATGGAGGGTTCCGGTAAAAGCCTTGATGCTTCTGAGGTTGCAGAATTATTGACTATGAGCGGCACAGAAGTAAAAAAAGTCGAGGATATTGGAAAGCGTTTTTATAATGTTGTCACAGGCAGGATACTGGGTTTTGACCGTCACCCTGATGCCGATAAACTTTCTGTGTGTAAGGTTGATATTGGAGGCAATACCCTCAACATCGTCTGCGGAGCAAATAATTTCAAATCAGGAGACAATGTTGCTGTAGCCACTGAAGGAGCAGTTACTGCACAGGGAATGAAAATACATAGAAGCAAGCTCAGAGGCGTTGTTTCTGAAGGAATGATGTGCTCAGAATATGAGCTTGGGCTTGCAGGTGATTCAGAAGGTATAATGATACTAGGGGATTGCACCCCCGGACTGGCATTTGCAAAATATACCGGCCTTGATGATATTGTCTTTGAGCTTGAAATAACTCCCAACAGGCCGGACTGCCTAAGCATTATTGGAATAGCAAGGGAGATAAGCGCCCTGACAGGTATCAGTTTTAAGCCGCCGGAGTATGATTTATCCGGGGAAATAAACAGAGATAAAAGCCTGGAAATTGACATAAGAGATTATAGACTGTGCCCAAGATATTCTGCAAAGATATTTTCAGATATACCGGCTGCAAAGAGCCCTGAATGGCTGAAAAACAGGCTGGCGCTATGTGATTACAGGCCGGTAAGCCTGATTGTCGATCTTACAAATTATGTGATGCATGAAACAGGACAGCCGCTTCATGCATTTGACCTGGACCTTTTATATTCCAGGAAAATAATTGTCAGAAATGCAGCCGGTGATGAGACCATCAGGAGCATAGATGACAGTTTGAGAAACCTTAAAGAAGATATGCTTGTGATAGCAGATGAAAAAAAACCGGTTGCAATTGCCGGTGTAATGGGGGGCAAGGACACTGAGATAAATGAAGACACGGTAAATATGCTTCTTGAGTCAGCAAATTTTTACGGGCCCTCCATAATGAAGACATCTGCAAATCTGGGGCTGCGCTCCGAAGCCTCTAACAGATTTGAAAAGAAGATTGACCCGGAGCTGACAGTTATTGCAATAAAAAAATTCAGCAGGTTACTTTCGGCCATGACAGGCAAAGAGTTTCCCCCGGGAATTTATGACAATTACCGGAAAGAACCAAGGACAAGGGAAATCATTTTACGCATGGAAAAAGTGGCAGATGTCCTGGGAAAAGAAATAAGTACAGTTGAGATATCGGGGATTCTTTCAAGCCTGGGAATAGAAAATGAAATTATTGCAGTTAAAAACGCTGGCGATATACCGTTCTGCATAAAGACTTTTGTGCCGTCTTCAAGATATGAGGATATTGAGAGAGAAATAGACCTTATTGAAGAAATTGCACGGATACACGGTTTTGATAAATTCAAATCAAACCCGATGGTTTCACCTTTACACAGAGGAAGGCACACTTTTGTCCAGAGGCTCATCAGGCAGGTAAGGCAGGCTATGGTTAACATCGGTTTTTTTGAAGTCATAAATTATTCATTTACAGGGTCGGAACTTTTAAAAAGCTTTAAGCTTGAACAGGAAGAAGCCAGGTTTGCCGGTGCTGTCAGAATACTGAATCCGTTAAATGAGGATTTTGCATTTTTAAGGACTACGCCGATGCCCCTGATGGTAAAAAATATCTCCGGAAATATAAACAGGGGTATCAAAGATATTTCTATCTTTGAGATTACAAAAGTCTATCAGCATGTTCCCGGGGAAAAACTTCCGGCAGAAACTACGGTGCTTGGTGTAATGCTTTCAGGTAAAGCATCAAATAAGGCGTGGAACAGAAATGAAAGAGGTTGTGATTTCTATGATATAAAAGGTGTATTCGAATATCTTTGCAATACCTTCTATAAAGGGGCAGAAACTAAAGTAGCGCATAAAGAACTAAAATTTTTCCATCCCGAAATAAGCGCAGAATTAATTATTAATGGAAAGGTAACCGGTATAATCGGCAAGATCCATCCTGCAATACTGGACAACCTTGATATTGCACAGGATATTTTTTATCTTGAGATTGATATGGATGCATTCATTTCAAACATTGCATCTTCAAGAACGTTTACCCGGATACCCGCGTTCCCGTCAATTGATATAGACATAGCAATTGTTGTTGACAGGCTGGTGGCTCACTCTGATATTGAAGAAGAAATAAAACATTCAGGTACAAAATTATTGAAGCTTGTACGGCTCTTTGACCTGTATTCAGGCAGGCAGATAGAAGAAGATAAAAAAAGCATGGCTTACTCTCTTTCGTTCCAGGATGAAACGAGGACGCTGAAGGATACAGAAGTCAGCATAATAGTCAAAAGGATACTGGATAACCTCTCAAAAAAATTCGGTGCAAGGCTGAGGGATTAGAAACAGGCTTTAAACCTATTATGAAAATCTGTTTTAAAGATAAAAGCACCGTTAATTATAAAACAAACAAAAACTAACATAAACAAACAAAATCCCAAAAATATCCTTGAACTCAGAATTGGTTGAATATATAATATCACTGTAACTGATTTTATTATTTAAGACTATTTGTCACAGGCAATTAATATCTTTTTGTGAATGGAGTTGAAATGGTTGACATTAAAAACATCAGGGCATCAATTTGTAAAATCGGAAAAATTATGTATGACAGAGACCTTACAGATGCAAGCGGGGGCAATATTTCAGTGCGAGACGGAAATCTGATTTATATTAATCCCAGGCGTGCCGGACATGATTTCCAGTGGGAAATCTCAGAGGACCAGGTAATTGTTACAGACCTGTGTAAAGTTCCGATTGTAGGGGAAGTTGATATGATATCCAGAGAGGCTGCTACACATTATTACATTTACCAGAATTTTCCTGATGTGAATTCCGTTGTACACGGCCACCCGTTTTTTATGATGGCTTTTGGTGCCGCCCATATGGACATACCGGCAGTAAGTGAAGGCACCAGAGCAGTAATAGGGTCACAGCCCATTACAAATATACCTGAAGTTGTCCCGGGTTCAATTGAACAGGCCGAAGCAATAGTCAAGAATTTCAAAAAAAGAAGAGAAATAGAGCCCGGCTGCCCGCTTGTCTGCAATATCCCCTTCCATGGGACTTTCGCTGCCGGTGGAAGCATTAATGACGCATTTCTATATACTGAAGTTGCAAATAACTGTGCAAAAATACTTATATACAGGCAGATAATGTTTGGAAATGACCCTAAAGCTGATTTTTCAATACACAAACAGTTTACAAAAGAAGATTTCAGGACAATAGATGTTTCCAAAGATGTCTGTACCCCAGGTTATGTTTATACTGATGCTTTTGGTAAGCAGTCAGTATATGGAAGTGGCAGCGGCAGCCTTTCATCATCAGGCTCCAGTGAATGTGCTTCAGTCATATCCGGAATTAAACCTGAACAGTACAGAGAAATAATTCAACGGGTAACAGAAGCTGTCTTAAACCAGATAAAAAAATAAATTATAATTCCTTGAATCTAAACAGAGGCAAAGGACAGGAGTAAGCATCATGGATAAACTTGAACTATTGCCATCTGACCTGAAAGCATCTTATGATGCAAAAAAGCTCAATTGCAAAACCACTGAAGAGTTAAAGCCCCTGGAAGGCATCATAGGGCAGGACCGTGCAGTAAAGGCACTGAAATTCGGCCTTGAAATACAGGATAATGGATTTAACATTTATGTTTCCGGCTATACAGGCACCGGAAGGACAACCGGTGTAAGCGAATTTGTGCAGGAACTTGCCAGACAAAAACCGGTTCCACCTGACTGGTGCTATGTAAATAACTTCAATAACAGTTATGAGCCAAATGCCATAAGCCTGCCTGCAGGAATGGGCAGGATATTCCAGGGTGATATGAAAGCACTCATATCATCTGTGCGTAACATAATCCCCAGGACTTTTGAAAGCAAGGACTATTCAGAGAAAAAAGATTCAGTTGTAAAAAATATTGAACAGCAGAAGGATAAGCTTTTAAGCGACTTGAACAAAAGGGTGCAGGAACAGGGCTTTGTACTTAAATCGTCACAGATAGGTGTTTTTATTGTACCCATAATTGACGGAAAACTTTTAAACGAGCAGGATTTTTTATTATTAAGTGAAGATAAAAAACAGCAGATACAGGCAAAGCGTACCGGAATAAATGAGGACCTTAAGGGCACGATGGAAAAGGTCAGGGATCTTGAAAAGCAGATAGATGAGGAAATAAAAAAACTGAACCATGAAGTCGCCTTATTTGCAATAGAAAAAAATATCAGTGACCTTAAAGAAAAATTCAGGGATATCCCTGAAGCAGTTGAACACATAGAAACCGTAAAAAGTGAAATACTGCAGAATCTTGCTGTATTTATCACAGGAATTGCACCTGAGCTTCAGTCCCAACCGGTATTTCCATGGATGAAGGAACTGCCTTTCAAGAAATATGAAGTAAATCTTGTCGTAGACAATTCTTCCAACAATGGCGCACCAGTGATAATTGAGCACAATCCGACATACCAGAATATTTTTGGCAGGATAGAAAAAGAAGCGCAATTTGGCGTCCTGACAACTGATTTTACAATGATAAGGGGAGGCTCGCTTCATAAAGCTTCCGGAGGGTTTATTGTTATCCCTGCAGAGGAACTTCTTAAGAATTTTTTTTCCTGGGACAGCCTTAAAAACTCACTTATAAATAAGAAAATCGCAATCGAGGAAGCCGGGGAAAAACTCGGTTATATTACCACAAAAGGGTTAAAGCCTGAAGCAATACCTTTAAAAGTAAAAGTCATCCTTATAGGGAGCCCTATGATTTATGACCTGCTTTTTTCACTTGACCAGGATTTTAAAAAACTTTTCAAGGTGAGGGCAGATTTTGACCTGGTAATGGACAGGACCGATGATAATATCAGGAAATATGCTTCATTTGCATGCACCCTCTGCAGCAAGGAAGGCTTAAAACATATGGAAGCTGCTTCAGTTGCTAAAATAATCGAATATGGCTCAAGGCTTGCTGAAGACAAGGGTAAGATATCTACCAGGTTTTCGGATATTTCAGATATCATTTTTGAGGCTAATTTCTACGCTGGCCAGGAAAACACTAAATATATCAAATCTTCACACATAGAAAAAGCTATAGAAGAAAAGGCTTACCGTTCAAACCTCATACATGAACGGATTAAAGAAATGATAAAAGATGAAACAATACTGATAGATACAATCGGTAAAAAAGCCGGGCAGGTAAACGGGCTTTCTGTTTCAAATACCGGAGATTATATTTTTGGCAGGCCGTCGCGCGTAACAGCAAGCATAGGCATCGGCAAAGAGGGTATAATGGATATTGAAAGGGAAACAAAGCTTGGTGGGCCCATTCATACAAAAGGGGTCCTTATACTTGGCGGTTTTTTGACTGACCGTTACTCTAAAGACAAACCCATGAACTTAGCTGCAAGGGTGGTTTTTGAACAAAGTTATGGTGGAATAGAAGGCGACAGTGCCTCAAGCGCTGAACTTTATGCAATATTATCTGCACTTTCGGATGCCCCTCTCAGGCAGGATATTGCTGTTACCGGTTCAGTGAACCAGAAGGGCCAGGTGCAGGCAATCGGCGGTGTAAATGAGAAAATAGAAGGGTTTTTTGAAGTATGCTGTGAGGCAGGCCTTACAGGACAGCAGGGGGTAATAATTCCTGCAGCCAATATCCGCAACCTGATGCTAAAAGATGAAGTAATAGATTCAGTGAGAAAGGGCCTGTTCCATATATTTGCAGTAAATACCATAGATGAAGGGATAGAGATACTCACAGGAATCAAATCCGGAAATTTAAATGACGAAGGTTCATTTGAAGAAGGTTCGATAAATTATTTTATAGACAAGAAAATAAGGCATTTTACAGATAAGCTCAAAGAATCTCCACAGGATAAATAATAGTAATAAAAAAAGGCCGGGTAAATACCGGCCTTTTTAGTATTCATTTACTTCTAAGCCTCACAGTAAAACAGTTATTTAAAAAACTGCATACCGGCTGGCTTTTTGACTGTCATCCTATTCTTTGGGCTCCACTACCGTAAATGTGTAATTGACGACGCTGCCATCGGAACCGCACATCAGCAGAACTTCATACTGGTCATTTTTCCACTGGAGAGAAAAAGAATCATTGCCGTCAGAAGTTCCGTAATTGTCAGAAATCAGCTCATATCCGGACATCTTGCTTTTGTGCCATTCATAGATTTCCTTGACTGTACCCTTTGTTGCTTCTGCAAAGATTGCAAAAGTATTTTCATTTACATCATCTTTTGCCTTTGCAGAATATATGACTTTAAGGTCAGGATAAACAGCTATTGATGATGGCCAGTCCTCAGGGACCGAAGCATCATCTCCAAGTGCAACTTCTCCACTGTCACTTGAAATCCTGACATTTTCATCGTCAATATCTATATCCGCATCTTCTCCGCCCATTGAACTTTCAATGGTTTTTTCAATTGCTTTTTCGGCCATTTTCTCAACTGCTTTGGCGCATGAAGACATAGACAGTACAATTGCTGCTACCACAATAACTGTTAGTATGAGTATAAGCTTTTTCTTCATTTTCTACCTTTCTTTATTGTTTGCTGAATTTAT
>CAZGTW010000029.1:0-14416 GCA_964528815.1 uncultured Actinomycetota bacterium
TAAATGCGCTTGATGCTGTGATACTTTTTTTCAATGCTGTGAATGCACTGAGGCAGCATTTACCTGACGGGACAAGGATACATGGAATAATTACAAAAGGTGGAGATGCCGTAAATATAATACCGGAAAATGCTGCTGCATCTTTTTATATAAGGTCAAAGAGCAGGGCCTACCTTGATGAATTAGTGGAAAAAGTAAAGAACTGTGCAAAAGGGGCCGCTATTCAAACCGGCACAAAACTGAAAATATCCAGGTTTGAAGCAAGCGGAAATAATTTATTGATAAATCATAATCTATGCACCGAGTTTGAAAAAAACCTTGAAAAACTTGGTGCAAGCATAGACAGGGAACCATTTATTTTCGGTTCATCAGACATTGGAAATCTAAGTAATTTGATGCCAGTGCTTCACCCTGTGGTTCAAACTGCACCTGCAGGGACTGTGTTGCATACTGAAAAGTCAAGGGATTGCGGTAAATCACAAATTGCTTATAATGGTATGATTCTCGGGATGAAAGCATGTGCCCTTACTGCAGCAAGAATATTGCTGGACAAAGATTTTCTTGAAAAAATTAAAAAAGAGTTTGAAGAATCAGATAAAATAAGTATTTAAAGCATTAATTGATTCATTTTAGATAAAACAGTACAAGAAGGGGATATCTATGAGGCTTACTAAAAGAATGGGCAGGCTCGGGACAGAAAACGCTTTTGTTGTCCTGGCCGAAGTAACCAGGCTTAAAGAACAGGGTAAAGATATTATAAATTTCGGTGTTGGAGAACCTGATTTCGACACACCTTCAAACATTAAAAAAGCGGGAATAAAGGCAATTGAAAATAATCTTACTCATTATAATCCTCCTGCAGGTGTACCGGATTTCAGAAGGACTGTTGCAAAATATATTAGCAGGACCCGGAGTATTGATGTCGATATGGATAATGTAATTATCGGTCCAGGCACCAAGCCTGTTATTTTTTATGCAATAAGCGCCCTCATAGAAGAAGGCGATGAGGTAATTTATCCAAATCCCGGTTACCCTATTTATGAATCACTTGTAAATTATGCGGGCGGTACCGCTGTGCCTTTGCCGCTTCTTGAAGAAAAAGGATTCAGCTTTGATATAGCGGACCTGAAGAAAGCTGTGGGGCCAAAGACAAGGATGATAATTCTAAACTCACCGCAAAATCCTACTGGCGGGGTTCTCAGCAAAAGCGACCTTGAGGCCATTGCCCAAATAGCAATAAAAAATGACATATGGGTAATGTCCGATGAGATCTACAGCAGGATTGTATACGACGGAGAATTTAACAGCATTATAAGCATACCAGGGATGAAAGACAGGACTATTCTTATTGACGGTTTTTCCAAGGTCTATTCAATGACCGGCTGGAGGCTGGGTTATGGCGTAATGTCAAAGGAATTGATAGTTCCTATGATAGCTCTTAATACTAACATTGTAACCTGTGCCGCAACATTTACGCAATATGCAGGCATTGAGGGTTATGAGGGCTCCCAGGAAGAAAGCGACAGGATGGTTGATGAATTTAAGGCCAGAAGAGACATAATAGTCGATGGCTTAAATGATATTGAAGGGATAAGTTGCCTTTCACCAAGGGGTTCTTTTTATGTTTTTCCTAATGTGACAGGTTTGTGTAAAAAGCTTGGATTGAAAGACTCCACAGAATTGCAGCAGCTCCTTCTGCATGATGCAGGTGTGGCAGTGTTACCCAGGACTTCTTTTGGAGTTAAAAATGCAAGTGAGGAACAGGAATATATCAGGCTTTGCTATGCTCTTTCAAGAAAAGAAATAATCGAAGGCATTGAAAGGATAAAAAACCTGGTTAAGATAAAAAAATAACACCGCAGATACTTCGGAACTTCAGTTCGGGGAAATGAGAATTCCTCACCCTGCCATATTATTGACTTCATGACCAATACGGGATTATAATTCGAACAGGTGTTCGTAAATAATTACTGTGAAAGTTTTTTCCCGGTGAGTATGAAGGAATATAAGCTAAAAGATTTAAAACCCTTAAAAAACCGCCAGTACAGGATAAATTACCAGGATGAATTAAATCCTGCACAGCTTCAGGCAGCAGAAATAATTTCTGGCCCGGTACTGGTAATCGCCGGTGCCGGAACTGGAAAAACACGCACACTTGTCTACAGGGTAGCCCATCTTGTAGAAGACGGCATATCTCCTGAAAGCATACTGCTGCTCACATTTACAAGAAAAGCGGCAAAGGAAATGCTCAGGCGCGCATCCGGTCTTCTTGATGAACGGTGCGGACATGTGTCAGGTGGAACGTTCCATTCCTTTGCCAACCAGGTTTTAAGAAGATATGCAAAATATATAGGATTTACAGAAAATTTTACAATACTTGACAGAAAAGATTCCGAAGACATCATAGGCCTTGTAAGAAACAGGATGGGTTTTTTCAGGAGCAAAAAAAGATTTCCACAGAAGGACACGATTTCAGAAATACTTAGCAAATCAATCAATAAAGATATCGCGATAAAAAATGTTGTTGCAGAGGACTATGCCCATTTTCTGGAAAACTGGGAGGATATGGCAAAAATAGGAGAGGAATACATTGCTTACAAGAAATCTAAATGCATTATGGATTATGATGACCTTCTGGTTTACCTTGAGCAGCTTCTTGGACAGAATGAAGGCATAAGGGAGAAGCTCTCGGGTTTTTACAGATACATAATGATTGATGAGTTCCAGGATACCAATAAACTGCAGGCGAAAATTGCCTGCCATCTTGCAGGCGGACATAAAAATATAATGGTTGTTGGCGATGATTCACAGAGCATTTATTCTTTCAGGGGGGCAAATTTTAAAAACATCATGGATTTTCCTTTGCAATTTCCCGGGGCACGGATAATAAAACTTGAGCAGAATTACAGAAGCACGCAACCTGTACTTGATTTTACTAACCAGGTCATTAAATATGCAAAAGAGAAATATGAAAAAACCCTTTTCAGCAATAAACAGGGCGAACAGAAACCTGTGTATATAGAAACAGAAAATGAAAACTGGCAATCAAAATTCATTGTCCAGAGGGTACTCGAGCTAAGGGAAGAAGGGGTGGCGCTTAATGATATCGCTGTTCTTTTCAGGAGCGCATGGCAGTCAATGGACCTCGAAATTGAATTGAACACTCATAATATACCATTTATAAAATTCGGGGGCATAAAGTTTTCTGAAGCCGCCCATATAAAAGACGTCCTTGCATATCTGAAGGTGGCATACAATAGCATGGACGCAGTGTCATGGATGAGGATCCTCATGCTCATAGAAGGCATAGGGCCGCATTATGCACAGCAGATAACCGGTGCCATTGTCGATGGCGGCAATGGCAGGGAATTCCTTATAGATGAAAGGAATTATTCGAAAAAATTTGCAAAAGAGCTTGAAAAACTCTATAAGGTAATTGAGCAGATTGAGCTTACCACCGGCAATAAAAAAGAAGGTTTCGCAGAGAAACTGCGCCTGGTAATTGATTATTATAAGCCACTGCTTAAAGAAAAATATGATGATTACCATAAAAGGCTTGATGACCTTTCATCACTTGAAATGATAGCAGCAAGGTATGAAAACCTGCAGGAATTCCTAAGCGACCTTACTCTTGAGCCTGTCGATGAGCGGCAGTTAAAAGTCACTCCAGAGGATGATGAAGATGAAAACCTGATATTATCAACAATACATTCTGCGAAAGGCCTTGAATGGCACACCGTATTTGTCATATCCCTCATAGACGGTTACCTTCCAAGTTCATATTCAATAAGGTCAAATGAGGAGATAGAAGAGGAAAGGCGCTTGTTGTATGTAGCTGCGACAAGAGCCGGTCAAAATCTTTATCTTATAAAACCTGGAGCGGGCAGGTTTTCAGGCAATTATTTTGACCCGTCATTCCAGCGTTTTTCGGAGGTATGCAGGTTTCTTAAAGAAGGTGATATACTTGAAAATTATGTTGAAAAATGGGTATTGAAAGAAGATTCCGGCAATTCAGACAATGGTGATAATATTTCAGTATGAGATTATATCAAAAAGTCCTTCTTGCAGTTTTATCAGCGGTCCTTCTTGTTTTTTCATTTAAGGATAAAACCGCATTTTTAGCCTGGGTATCGCTTGTACCCTTTTTTATTATGCTTGAAAAATCAAACCTGCGCCAGTCTGTCGGTTTAAGCTGGCTCACAGGGACAGGATTTTTTTGCGGAGTGACTTTCTGGTTTACTACATACAGCTGGAGTTTCTGGTTTCCAATAATCGGCTTCCTTTCCATTTATTTTATTTTTTATGGCATAGCCTTTTATTTCATTTTTTCAAAAGTAAAATGGCACTACCTCAAAGCGGCTCTTGTAAGCTGTGTGTGGCTGGCAGGTGAACTTTTAAGGCACCGTACATTTCTTGCGTTTCCCTGGGGTGTGCTGGGGTACTCACAGCATAATTATATTGCTGTTATGCAGATATCAAAATATACGGGTGTGCTTGGTGTATCACTGCTTATCCTGCTTTTTAATCTTTCAATTGCAATGTTTCTAAATTCTTTTATTTTCAATGATAAAAAACCTTCAGGATTTCAATTTCACAAAGGCAGTAGTAATGGTCAGGCAAGGGCAAAAAGCCGGTCAATCTTATTTATATGTACGATATCTATATTTGCAGCCAACCTTATTTTTGGAGCAATAATTCCTGGTCCGGGTAATAATAAGCAGCCGGAGGGAGCTGAGCTGAAAGTCGCGCTTGTACAGACAAATATCACATTTGATGACAAATATGAGAAAGATACTTCTGTGCTTATTCCTGATAAATATAATGATGCGCTTTATTTCAGGGAAGATACAGAACTTGTAGTATTCCCGGAAAGCGTAATATGGGGCCCTGTTACAAGAGATGAGAATAAATCTTTCTACGAATGGGTAAAAAATACTGCAAAAACCGAAAATTTACATTTCATTATGGGGCAGATAATATGGGATGAGAACCTTAACTATTATAATGTTGCAGCATTGTATGACCCGGGCCTTAAACTTCTCGGGATGTACAGGAAAATACATCCTCTTCCATGCGCAGAATATATGCCATACCCTGATGTTTTATGGTTCCTGAAATTCATGAACATTGCCAAATTAAATATCACTCCTTCCAAAGGATTTACTCTTATTAATTATCCGGGTAAAGGAAATATCGGGACAAATATTTGTTTTGAATCCACAATACAGATAATATCCCAAAACTTCAGGAAAAACGGCGCGGATATACTTTTTACTTTTACTGATGATGCCGGTTTTAAAGACAGCTCTGCATCAGCCGATCACCTCGTATTTTCAAAGGTAAGAGCTATTGAGAACAACAGCTATATGGTCCATATTGGAAATAACGGTATCTCAGCAATTATAGATAATTACGGGCATATCAAAGGTAAAACACAGCTTGTCAAAAAAGAAGTTCTCTATGGAAGCGTATATTTTAATGACAGGAAATCATTTTACAGTGTTAACAAAGAATTTCTATTATATTTTTACGGTGTGGCTACACTGATTTTACTGGCGGCCTACATTTGCATTCATTTAACCGGAAAATTAAAAAACCGCAGCTATCCTAAATAGCCACAAGACTGTTTGTCTTTACAATCTCGTGGTAATAATGTCCGGAATCCTTTAACTGGCGGTTGAAGGTGCCTGATTTGAAATCAACCGATGTGAGCCCGAACCTTCTGGATGGGCCATGATTAAGTTCAAAATTATCAAAAGTCGACCAGTGAAAATATCCCTTAACCGGAATGCCCTCATCACATGCTTTTTTAACATAGAAAAGATGGTTATGAAGGCTTTTTTTACGGAGACTGTCATCATCAGTGCAGGTCCCGTTTTCAGTAATTATGAGAGGCTTTTTGTATTTGCTGTAAAAAAACTTAAGCATCCTGTAAATACCTTCAGGGTAGAGTTCCCACATGTCATCATGGACTATTCCAAGCCGGTCAAGTTCTTTTTTACCCCGCCTGTTGTATGGCATCAGCGGCAACCTGCCGACAGGTATTCGGCCATAATAGCTGAATCCGGTAAAATCAATATATTTTCCATTGCCTGTAAAATACTCATGCACTTTCTCATGCATCATCGAATCAAAATAACTTGAAATAAATTTATAAGTTAAAGTTTCTCTTCCCAGAGGCTCTATAAGGATGTGGGCATGTGAAATACCTGCTGGTATATCAGGATATTTTTCTTTCATATATTCATATAGCAGCCTGTGGGATTTTGCCATATTGGACAAAGCTTTGCTTCTGAAGAAAGGGTTAAATTTAAAGGGTGGAAATTTCCTGAAAATATAGGCCATATTCACATATGCGTTCGGTTCATTAAAAGTATTGATAAAATCAATATAAACTGAGAATTCCTTCAGTAATTTTTTTGTGTAATCAAGATAAAAATTAACAGAATCCTTATTTGCCCATCCGCCGGTTTTATACATCCATATCGGGTTTGAAAAGTGGTTCAGCACCAGAAGTATTTTCATGTTTTTTTCCTTAAGTTTCTTAAGGATTGTCCCATAGTGGTCCAGCGCCTGCCTGTCAAGTTGCCTTAATGGAGAATGCTGCAGCCTGGACCAGTCTGGTGAAAACCTGTATGCATTGCCGAGGTATGATATATATTCGAGGTCCTCAAGGTATCTTTCATAATGCCCTATGGCATTTCCAAGCCGGGTACCATCGTCACCTGTAAAATCTTTCCATTCAGTATTACCTTCTCCTTCGATCTGGAAAGCTGAAGTAGCTGTGCCAAAAATAAAACCATCGGGGAACCTGTTATTTTTTGAACCGTCTTCCATAAAAATAATTATATTACAATGGATTATTTATTTAAAATTTTGTACAGTATGACAACAAAAAAAATAAAAGATATAATTAAAATATGAAAGATGAGGAAAAAATACGGTTTGCGCTGGAAAATACAGAGGTAATAAAGAGCCCGAAGAAACTTCTGTCTACCTTTGAATCCACCACTGTGCATTATTATATGCTTTCCATCCCTTTTTATCTTGAGTTCGAGGGAAAAAGCCCTGACAGTGAAACTGTCATAAGGGAAGGAAGGATTATGTGGCAGAAGCCAAAACTTATTACTCCGGGCTATATATTGAGGATGGAAGGCTTCTCTGAAGAAGCAAAAAAAGCGTTTTCTATACTTGCGGGCTATAATTCGGATATTGCAATGATGCTTTACAGGCTGAGGTTCGCTAAGGATTATGAACATATGGAAATAGTATCAAACCGCCTGGAAGAGGTTGCACAGAAAATCGGAGATGATATTGAAAAAAAGCACGATCCCTTTTGTGCAATAATCAAAGGCGTAGATGAATTCTGGGATGTTTCACTATCCAAGTTTATTTATGAGCTTGCAGTCAGCAGCGCATATTTTTCACAATTACCTGATTACAGCGCAAATAGCTTTGTAAATATGGACCCTTCAGGATATCCGTTAATGTCCCGTGATGTATCCGGGGTACCGGTAGTTGCAAAAAATGAAATCGAAAACCTGTTTTTTCAATACGAAAAAGGTTATATTGATGCAAAATCATTAAAGGAAGAGCTGGATAGCTGGGGTCTTTTTGAATATTACCAGGACAGGTTTTTTGGTATGTTAAAAAAGAAGAAATAAAAACAGGAGATTTGATAAATGGGGGACAAGATTAAAACTGCAATTGAGATTGCACTTGAAAAAGCTGCAATGCTGGATGAGCTTTCTGAGCAGGAAAAAGAAGAAATCGCCATTAAAAAGGAGCTGGGTCCTTTAATGGCTGATTTTTACAGGGGAAATCTTGATGCTGAAAAATTATGGGCCAGGCTAAAGGACAGGCCAGTATCTCTGCTGAATGGTGTCCAGCTCAATCTTCTGAATTCAATGAAATTCGGGCTCGAACCGGAGGAGCTGAAAAAGCGCGCAAAAGCAGTTATTGCTGTAGAAACTTTAAAAAAAGAGCAGAAAACACCTGCAATGCAACAGGGATTGAATATGCTTGAAAACCTGCAAAAAAAAGCAGAAAGCGAAAGGCAGCAGGTTTTCAATGAATTCAAGAAGGCTATCGAGAACAATCCTCAGGCAAGGACAAGGATGGTTGAACAGGGCGGACAGAAAATAATGCTTAAACTTTCAGTGGAGGATGCCATAATACAGAACCCCCAGTGGAAACAGTTTCTTGCAGATTTTGAAAAGAATTATGAAAATGAATTTACAAAAATAACACAACAACTTTTAAGCGTAATAAATAATTGAAAAATAAAAAAAAATCCAATAATCAATAATCTGCCGATTCAGCAATATAATTGACAGAGCCTATGTATTTTTTAATATCGAATTTACCTTTGGCGCCGTTATAGCTCATATACCTTATTTTCCCATATATTTCTCTTTCGCCCCATGCCCTGTCATGCAGGCCTCCTATGCTCCAGGCGATGCCTGTGTATCCATTAGGATCCCTGCCGTCAAGTTCATATCGGTCATTAAGATATATTGCATTTTCAACTGCCTGTTCAGGAGAATAGCTCCACTCAAGTATTTTTTTTGCCCAGTACATTCTTAAATATCCGTGCATTTTACCCTTTACCTTCATTTCAAGCTGGGCAGCGTTCCAGAGGCCGTCATGCGTTTTGCAATTTTCAAGCTCCTCAACTGAATATAAATAATGGCGCATATCATTTTCATGTTTTTTAAGGCTTGATTTTGCCCATTCAGGATAGCTGTCAAGCCTGTCATAAGAGTCGTTATAAAAGCAGAAATTGTCAGAAAGTTCCCGCCTTATAATAAGTTCTTCAAGGAAGGCGGAAGTAATTTCTTCAGGAAGCCCGGTTTTAAGTACCTCCAGAGCCACCCGCTGCGCTGAAATCTGCCCGAAGTGAAGATAGGGCGACAGATTGGAAACTGCCCCTTCAGCATTAGGGTCATTGCGTAAATGATTATACTGGCTTATCGGCCCGGAAAGAAACCTGTCCAGCATTTCAAAAGCGCTGTTTTCACCAGGTTTTATCCAGTTTACAGGCTTTACAGAATTATCGTTACAGGATTTACTTAAAGTTGAACCCCAGCCATCGTTTTTAAAATTTATTGTATTTGCTTCAAAATTACTGTATTTATCCGGATTGTCATGGGGCATTTTTTCAAGTTCCGGGAATTCTTCAAGGAACTCTCCAAGAAGTCTTTTTATTTTAGGTCTTATAGTGTATGCCGCAAATTCCTGCTTGCCGGAGGCTATCCGGCAGGGGACGATATTATGGGCATCTACTTCATAAAAGCTGCAATTTATATTGTCTTTAATAGCTTTCTTCCATTCCTTTTTTATATTAACCGGGTCAAAGTCTGTGACCAGGCAGGCAGCTTCTGTTTTTTTTGTAAAATAACTTATCTGTTCTGCAGGTTCGCCGGATAATAAGAAAAAAGGAATATTGTGGCTCGATGCTTGACTTGAAGCCTGCTTAAGGCCCTCAAACATGAAATGATAATGCCGCAGCGGTGCGCTTTTATAGCCGGGCGCCGCACAAAATACAATCACCAGATGCGAACCCAGTTGTATTGCAGTATTTTGTGCAAAAATAAGTGCCCAGTTATCTTTTATTCTCTGGTCGCGGCTCATCCAGTAAATAACCGGGCCCTTTGCGTCTTTACAAAGCTTGACTCCGTTTAAAAGCTTTGCCCTTTTATTATTCATGCCTGCTCTTCTTGCCTGGTTTCTGCAACCCTGAAAGGGTATTTTGTTTTTTTAAAGTTATAGAAGAACTTGAAATTAAAATACCTGCTGACATTTTCCATATAATCTTTGTACTGACTTCCATAAACGGACAAGAGAAAATGTTCTTCCCTTAACATCTGTATATGCATTACAAAACCCAGCAAAATTGCAAAAATAATAAAAATCAAATCACCGCTTACAAAAAAAGCACCGAAGAAATATAGATTAAAAAAAAGATAGATAGGGTGCCTGGATATTGAAAATATCCCGCTGGTTACAAGCTTACCAGGATTTTTATCATCAATACCGAGCCTCCAGGAATTTCCCATATTAATCAGTGCAATAATAAATATCACAAAACCGAAGAATTCCAGCAGGATTCCAAAGATTTTCAATGCAGTAATATCAAATAAAATAAGCCCCGGTACATTAAACGGGGTATTAAAAGCCTTATTAAGAAAATAAATCAACAGCATGAATGACCACAATAAAACAGATAAAAACATCAATATCTCAAAAAGATGTTTACTGCCGCCGGGTGCAAAAATGTTTATTTTTATTGCACTGATTTTTTCTTTGCGGTTTAAATAAGCAGTTTTTGCTATTACAAATAAAACAAATATCCCAAGGGATATTATCTGTGTAAGATAAAAGAAATATTGCATGATTAAAAACCAGTAATTATTTTAAATTTACTTTATTGGGCAGTTGTCTCTTCGCTTCCGGAAGTTGCAGAATCCCCGGTTGCAGTAAGGTCCCCTCCGTCTATTAAAACAAGTGTCCCGAGAGTTGTGACATTATTTATCTCAAACTGCGGGGAAGAGGAAACAGCAAGTTCTGTTGTCTCAAGGTTATCTGTATCAAATATCGATGCAGTAAAACCCAGCACATCAAGATCAACCGGGCCGTAACTGACAAAAACTTCCCATGGTAACTTCACTTCAATATTATAACCCTGTTTGGTCTGTGAAGATTTTATCTCTATTCCTTTTGAAGATTTTGAGGGGAAGTAAATAAAAGCTTCAGGCGGAATCCCGGAAAAACTTCCTGGTGAAAAATCTATCTGTGAATCATCGCTGTTATAGAAGGGAATATTGAAATCATCAGACAATGCTGTGTCGAAAACCAGTGTTATGCTGTCTCCATTATTTATCTGATTGCCGGCAAATTTCTGGTTAACAACGTCATCTGTTACCTGCACAGCAAAATAAAAAGCACTGTCGTCCCAGCAAGTATATATTATTCCTGAACAGTCACTGATACTGGTGAAGTTCTCCTTTTTAATTGTAGGATTGGAGATTTGTGCCTTGTCATATAATTCCCACTCATCAATAGCCCCATCTATTACAGGGGGTGTGTAACATTTAAAAGAAAAAACAGGTGCCCCATTCTGTGACCTGTACTCTGATGCATCAAGAGCTGCAGTCTTTTTTTCTTCGATATCCATGCTTCTTGTAATAGTTTCAATTGTCTCACCAGTGTATTCAACTGTGAAACTTACTGTATTGGAACTTGCTATCACATTGTCCTGGTCATCGACAAGATTTGCGACTATCTCATAATCTCCCGGTTCGTCAGGGTTCCAGTTAAATTCATAAGGCGGTGAGTTAAATGTCCTTATGGTCTCTTCTCCATTAAGTACAAGTTTCAGTTTATAATCCAGGTTTTCAATATCTTTTGATTTTATTGCTATCGGCACCGTTTCATTTTCAGTTACCAGCTTGAACACCTGGTCGCTTGAAGGAGAAGTAATAAGAATGGAATATCCTGATGTTTCCTGTTCCTGCTGTTGCTGGGCACCGCCTGAAAAAAATGCCATTGGAAACTTCGACCTAAAAACCAGTATAAAAATAACTGCACATATGAGTATAAGTGCTACAACTATAAAAGGGAAACGGTCCAGGATACCTGTATATTTATTATAGTTTTTCCTCATTCTTTTTCCTTTTCTTCCTTCTTTTTATCTATAAGCGGCTGCGCAAGGTGTGAAGGCAATTCATCATAATGTGAAAATCTCTGGCTGAACTGGCCCCTTCCCTGAGTAATCGATTTAAGATCCACTGAATAATTAAAAGACTCAGACTGCGGTATTGTTGCTTTAATGACCTGCATCTTGTTGGGAGCAGGTGTCATTGTTATTATTTTGCCTCTTTTAGAGTTTATGTCACCTATTATATCACCCATATATTTTTCAGGAACAGTGATCTCAAGTTCAATAACCGGTTCAAGGATAACAGGGTTTGCTTCCGACATACCTTTCTTGAAAGCCATCGAACCCGCTATTTTAAAAGCCATATCTGAAGAGTCAACTGTATGGAATGAACCGTCATAAAGGTTCACATAAATATCTACTACAGGATACCCCGCAAGTGCCCCGGCCTGCATTGCTTCCCTGACTCCTTTTTCAACACCGGGTATATAGTTTTTAGGAATGGCGCCGCCAAAAATAGTATCTTCAAATTTAAAACCCTCACCGCTTTTTTGTGGCTTAAGTTCAATGAAGACATGGCCGTACTGTCCGCGGCCGCCGGACTGTTTTTTATATTTATATTCTGTTTTTGCGTCTTTTCTTATTGTTTCTTTGTATGCTACATCAGGTGCTGACATTGCAACATCTATATCAAATTTTTCCTTAAGATTTTCCTTTATTATTGCCAGGTGCAGGTCACCCATTCCCCAAACAATACTCTGGTGTACCTCAAGGTTAAGTTCCATCTTAAGTGTAGGGTCCTCTTCCACAAGCCTTGAAAGCCCCATGCTTATTTTTTCCTCGTCACCTTTACTTACCGGAAGTATGGCCCTTGGAAGCGATGGAAGGGGATAAACAGTTTTTTCTATTACCAGGGGTTTATCAGGAGAAGATATTGTATCGTCATTGTTTATATCCATTATTTTTGATACTGCAATAATATCGCCGCAGGAAGCTTCATTTACATCAGTCTGCTCTTTTCCCTGCAGCTTAAACATATTTGTGAATTTGTGGCTTGTTTTTGAGCCTGATATATAATAACTTGCATTTGTTTTTAAAGTGCCTGAAAAAATCCTGAAAATAGACAGTTTTCCAATATACGGGTCCGCCATTGTCTTAAAGACATAAGACAGCACAGGGCCGTTTTCAGACGGCTTTAAGTCTGATTTTTCATTTTTTCCGGCTTCAGACACTGAAATGTCACTGATCTCAACAGGCGAGGGCATCAGATTATTTATATAGTCCATCAGAATGTCGATGCCGGCATTTTTACCAGAAGATACTGCAAATACCGGGATTACTTTGCATCCGATTACTGCAGATTTAAGTACAGCATTTATGCTGGAAGCATCAATTTTTTCACCTTCAAGGTATTTATTTAAAAGGTCATCGTTAGTTTCTACTATAGACTCCACAAGGCTGTTGTGGTAGGCCTCAGCATCTGCTTTTTTTGCATCATCCACATTGGCTTTTGCACCCTGCGCGGCTCCGTCTTTATAGTTGTATTGCTGGTTAAGCAGCAGGTCTATTACAGAATTGAATTTTTCACCTTCGGCAACAGGTATGGTTATTGGAACAAGGTTGAGCCCGGAAGCATTTTTAATTTCATCAACAGCACTGGAAAAATTGACATTTTCCTGGTCAAGTTTATTGATTACACAGAATGCGGGTTTCGGGTTTTCTTTGAGATATTCGATTATTCTTTCAGTTGCAGCCTGCAGGCCCGATTTGACATCAATCACAAGAAGTACACCGTCGACAACTCTTAAAGTCGATATTGCCTGCCCCAAAAAATCCATATAACCTGGCGCATCTATTAGATTGACGTCAGAATTTTTCCAATGGTAATGCATAATGCTTGAACTTATGCTGAAACCCCTTTTTGTTTCAAGGGGACTGTAGTCAGAAACAGTATTTTTTGCCTCTATCTTTCCAAGCCTGTTGATTGTACCTGAATTAAATAAAAAGCATTCTGCCAGTGTAGTCTTACCACCGCCGTTTCCTGAAACAAGCCCGATGACTCTTTTTCCTGCCGTATTAGCGCTGCTCATCAATTTCCTCCTGAAATTGTCATGTTGTTCTGATTCTGGTAAAAAAAATTTACAGATTAAAAATTAAAATGAAATATACCATAAAATGATTTGTGTGTAAAAAAGAAAGCATGCCAAAGGGACTATCAACACAGTAAATGAGTAATTTTAATCGCCAAATGTGTTATAATTTAGTTTTGGGAATTTTTAAAATTAAAATAATAAATAAAAACAGGAGGAAAAATGATTGCAGCAATAATAGTCCCGATAGTTGTTGTTGTAGCTATTATTATAATACTTTTGCTTGCAGGAGTCGGCATTTATAACGGTATAGTGACACTAAGAAACCGGATAGACAATGCCTGGTCACAAATAGACGTGCAGCTTCGTAAAAGATATGACCTGATACCTAACCTTGTAGAGACAGTCAAAGGTTATGCTGCACATGAAAGAGAGACGCTTGAAAAAGTCATACAGGCAAGAGCACTGGGAATAGATGCAAAATCTGTCGGCGACCAGTCAAAAGCCGAAAATATGATAACAAGCACCCTTAAATCTTTATTTGCAGTTGCCGAACAGTACCCGAACCTTAAAGCGGACCAGCATTTTACCAAGCTTATGGAGGAATTAAACGGCATTGAAAGCAATATTGCTTATGCAAGACAGTTTTATAATGATTCAGTCCTTC
>CAZGTW010000030.1:0-14385 GCA_964528815.1 uncultured Actinomycetota bacterium
ATTATATTGATTTATTTGCTATTAAAAATATTTATTAATTATTATATTTTTTTATGCTCTCAAGAATATTTTCAAAATTATCGAGAGTGGCTGATAAATTCTCCATATCAAAACATTTAGCCTGTTCTGACAGCTTTCCCCCCCCCCATACGGACAGAGTATTCACCTCGTACTTCTTTCCCAGCTCCTGAATCTCCAAAGCAAAATCTTCTATATCGTTAATAATGAATTCTTTTTTAAGCTTTTTGAATCTTTCGTATACCTCATTTTCCAAAATACACATAAATTCATCCCGCCTGCCGCTTTTCAAGCCTGGAATTGGCTCTGAAATCAGATTATTCATTTTACTTTCATATTGTTTTAAACCCTTAACAGGTTTTTTTCCCAGCGAAATCTCTGCCTGAGAAGTTGCCGGCCCAAAGTTATCTTTTTTAATGACTTCGTGACTTAAATGTTTTTTTAACTCCAGGACCAGGTCTTCCCGTTTGACAGGCTTTCTTATGTAGCCATCACATTTTATCTTTTTAATATCTTCTTTAGTGGATTTTATAGCTGATGCTGTAAGAACAATCACAGGTATTTTATTTAACTTGCAGTCAGATTTAAGAGCCGCTATTGCTCCATAGCCATCCATTACAGGCATCCTTAAATCCATCAGTATAATGTCAGGATTCTTGTTTTTTGCCATTATTATGGCCTCTTTGCCATTTACAGCCTCGATTACACGCAAACCATAAACAGTCAATATCTTTTTTAAGAGAAGCCGGTTTGATTCAATATCATCAGCAACAAGCACCTTCTGGTTATAAAAGCTTATATCCTCAGCCAGAAGCCAGCTTCCGGGAGAACCAGGATCAAATGCAGCTACAGAAACTTCCTTCATTTTTATTTTAAACACACTTCCCTTGCCAATAACACTGTCAACCATGATTTCACCGTTCATCATCTCCACCAGCCTTTTTGTAATAGCAAGACCAAGCCCGGTACCGCCATATTTTCTTACACTCTGTCCGCTGCTCTGCCTGAAAGCATCAAAAATGATTTTTTTATCGTCTTCGGAAATACCGATTCCGGTATCCTTTACAGAAAAAATAAGGTCGATCTTACTTCTATCAGGATAAAAAATACCCTTTACCTTAAGCTCAATATAGCCTTCACTGGTAAATTTAACAGCATTGCCTACAAGGTTAAAAAGTATCTGCCTCATCCTGACCTCATCAAGAAGAAGAGTATATGGAAGTTTTTTATCAATGTCTGTTAAAAACCGCAATTCCTTGTCTTTTATTTTAATAGAGAATATTTTTGTAATGTCACTGAATAATGAAGCAGGGTTGACAGGCCTGTAGTTTAAATCAATTTTGCCAGCTTCAATCTTGGAAAGATCCAGGATATCATTTATAAGTTCCAGAAGAGTCCTGCCGTTTGTTATAATGGCGTCTGCAAACTTGTTATATTTAGGATCATTTAACTGCTCTTTCAGTATTTCTGAAAACCCCAATATAGCGTTCATTGGCGTCCTTATTTCATGGCTCATATTTGCCAGGAACTGGCTTTTTGCACTGTCTGCTGCAATAGCTCTTTTTGCTGATTTTTCTGCTTCATTTTTTGCAGTTTTTAATTTTTCTGCTGTATTTTTCCGCTTCTTCTCAATTTCCAGGTTGTAAAGTGCAAAAGCGATGTCATCTGCTATTTCTTTAAACAGCTCAATTTCTTCCGGGGATTGTATTCCCTCAAGCACTGTAGATGCACATAGAATGCCAAAAAATCTTTTCTGGTGCAAAAGCCCTGCAGCCATTCCCGCCCTACCGCTATAAGTGCTGGCTAGTGGGCATCCGGAACAATCATTTCCGGGATCTTTAATAACAACCTGCCCCTGTGCGCATATGGCATCTCTGAAACAAGCTATCTCTTTTTTCTTTTCAAAATAAGAAACAAGTCCAGAAAATTTTTTTCCTACTCCGGACTGTGCATATTTTGATATTTTTTGTGATGTGTCCGAAAGGATTATCCAGGCATTGTGATAACCCCGGTTTTCAGTTAAATTTTTACACACTTTTTTAATAAGACGTTCAGGGATTTTTTCCCTAACCATAATCTGGTTTATGTTCCGTATCGCATGCAGGATACTGTTAAGATGCAGCAGCCTTTTTTCTGCTTTTTTTAAATTTGTAATATCCCTTGAGATACCGAATGTCCCTGCTATATGCCTTTTATCATCATAAAGGGGCATTTTAGTTGTTAAAACCCATTTGTCTTCCCTGCCTGAGTAGGTTTCCTTTTCTTCTATATTAATTAGTGGTTCACCATTTTTGATTATAGTCTTTTCATCCTTAAATGCTTTTTCGGCATGCTCTGCAGTAAAAAAATCAAAATCAGTCTTTCCAAGAATCATATCGGGCCGTTCTATGTCCATTCTGCCTGCAAGAGACCTGCTTGCATTTATAAACCTGCTTTTTAAATCCTTGAAATATATGGCATCGGTTATATTGTCCATAAGCGCTTTCAGCATTTCTTCCTGGCTTATTGATTTTTTTATTTTTTCATTCATTGCTATTAATTTTTCCGGAAATTAAACATGGCCTGCCATAATTTAAATAAATTCTTGTGACATATTTAATCGGTTTTATTTGAACATTTCTATAACTTTCTATGGTTTAATACTGGATATTTGCAAGATAATGAAAAGAAAGAAGCATAGTTGGTTTGACTTTAAATACTTTAAAATACTGTTATTGTATTTAAAATCAAATCCTGCCAAGTAAGGCGATCTGTACCGTAGAATATTTATTTGCAGCATTCCAGAATCGTAGCCTTTTTATACTCCAAGGCAACCAACATCTTGCACCCGGGACGTAATGATTTTGCAATACTTAATAAGAATAACGGAAAACCAATAACACTAGAGGATTTTACAAAGTTCCAATGTAACTTATACGGCAGATAACCTTTTTGCTTATGGAAAAGTCTAAAACTGCCTTATTAAAAATCCACCTAATAATCTATATAATCATTTTTTGCGCATAAACATCAAATGAGCCTGCAACTTTGCAAATCCTGGCCTAAATACTTATTTTTTTCTTTTTCTTGCGCCTGAAAAACACCAGCAGAAGAGCTGCCGCTGTTGCTGCGATGACAGTTCCGCCGGATATTAACAATATAACAAGAGTTATATGAGACGTTTTGCTGCCACTCTTTTGATCTGCACCAGCCGATTCAGGGGCGCTCACTATCTGGAAGCTGCTGAACTGGCTGATTTCAAACTCGATACCGTATGGCTTGTTATCTTTTATTATTATGGAACCTTTGATTAGCTCAGTGGATCCGTTATCATGCTCAACATAAATAAAGAGCGAATTCAAGAATTCGCTGCTGGAAAGGCTTTCCTCATCCACCCCTTTAAAGGGAATTAGAACTTTTACCGGATAACCTGATATATTGGTATCTATTATAACTGGTGGACAGATTACTTCCCTTCCCTGGCTGCCGATGATTTTTAGCATCGTTTTATCATTCATGAATTTTTCCGATGACTCCATGGCTTCATTTTCACTGCCGTATGCCATACGGAAATATAGATTTGTGCCGCTTTCTTCAATTTTCTTTAAAACACCGGATTCAAGCCTTACGGTTCCCTGCTCAGTATTAAGTTCTATGCCGTTTCCGCTACCGGCCAGGGCACTTACTATTTCACCTGATAGCTCAAAAGCATACTCATCCGCAGGATCAGGTTCATAATAGTCTATTGTTATTGAAACAATATTTAACTTATTATCCTCATTGAGCAGCTCCATGATTTTCTGCATGCTGACATCAATGGCATCAATTGTTGTTTTACCGTCAATTACGGACCTGTAAATTTTGTCTACTGTTGTATTTTCCCCGGCTTTTATAATAGCTTCCCTGGAAGAAAGCTCCCTCAATTCATTTACAGTCGTGTCTTTTTTCTTGATGATAAGCAGGAAAGATTTCGTTAGGCTCAATCCGTCTTTTGTTATCTTTGCGGTCATGACCACTTTTTCATCCTTATCCCTGGATTTCGTAATAATTCCTTTTACGCTGCCGTTTCCCTCCTGTACTGCTACAGTATCTGGATCAGAAGACTCCCACGTTATCTTAGTGTCCATTATGCCTGTGTCAAGCATGAAGAAATCCCCTGTAACGCATTCCCAGGAATCTTTTCCTGAAAATTTAAAAGCATTTTCGACACTTAGCATTATTGCAGCTTCATTTACAACATCTGAAGTTATCATCCATTTTGCATATAATGTGGTATCAGAAGTAATAGTGTCTTTTGCAGGATCAAATTCCATACTGAGGCTACTGTCTTTATACCATTCTGTAAAACTGTAACCTTGCTTTTTTGGTTCCTCCAGTATATTGATTTTACCCTTAAAGGCTACTATCTGGTCAGCAATGCTGCTTCCGCCATTTGTATTAAAATTAACCTTATAAAGATTTATGTTCCAGTCAGCATACAGCTTCAGGTTACCGGTCATGACAATAATATCTCCTTGCTGGTAACTGGTTCCTGTTCCGTCAGCCCTTGTATTCCAGCCTGTAAATGTATAGCCCATCCTTTCAAGGTTTCCTGTGTTGCCAAGAATGTGAGCCTTTTCCTCTTTTGAATAAATGTTGCTATCCCCAGGAACCTTTCCCCCTGTGGCAGAGTTTTTATCATACTTAATATTAAATTTGGCAATCTTTACTGCAAGCTCTTTTTCGGACACATTCCCCGATTTGTCATATACTTTTATGCTTACAGTGTAGGAGCCGTCTGCTGAAAATATATAACTGTTTTCAAAAGCTACTGTATAGAGCCCCCTGGAATCCTTTTTAAAATCCTGAAAGGTCCAGGTTTGCTTAAGCTGCCCTGCTTCATATATCTCAATTCTGTCGAGTCCGGACTCTGTATCCTGTGCCAGAAATGCTGTTTCGACCTGCTTTTGCCATTTGCCTGATGAGAACCCATCCGTAGTTGCAGCAAACTGGAGTGCGGGGGCATTTTTATCGTTAATAAATGTCCCGGAAACCACATCGCTTTGATTGCCGACAGCATCTATTATATAGGCATAAAACTGGCCCTTAAAACTTGGCTCTTTCTGTAATACCTTGAAACCTGCCGATATATCGCTGCTGCTTAGCTGGCATGTTGTGTAATCAATATTACCTGCGTCACTTCCGGCAGGGACAAATTTGTAAACTAATCTGCCTGGTCCGCTGTGGGTATCAGCAAAACCTGTTTTGACCTCGACACTATTATTGAAAAAATTGTGGAAAGTCAGCACATTAAGTATCTGCTTCCATGGGCCGCCATTTACATTTTTAATCTGCATGCTGTCTATTACAGGTTTTGTAATGTCAAGTTTTAAGCTGTATGGCCCTGTTTCTTCACCTTCTGTATCTGCATCAGAAATTGCGCGGAATCTGTATAAATCATTTGTGCTCGAGGATATGGCCAGTGTATTTAAATCATCCCCAGACATATCATGCCATGTTGCGTCACTTCCGGCCTGGTACTGGTATTTCTTAATGCCTGTTCCATTGTCCTGGGATACCGCTGTTATTCTTATCTCTGGCGTGTTTGCCCATGTACCCCAGGCATATGCCGACAAATCTGCTTTAACTGCAGTAATTGTAGGAAATGCCAGTTTGTTTTCGCTCCACTTTGCGTACAAAGTAATACGGTATGCCTTATCGACCTCAGTGTCATTTCCTATCAGCGTTCCTGTCCCGTTTTCCCCGGTATACCATCCTTTAAACATGCTGCCTTCTTTTGTCAGTACCGGCAGTGGTTCAGAGGTGGTCCCGTCTGAGCCTTTCCCGTAAGCCGAGTCAAAGAGTTTGGTCTGTGTCCTTGTATCTCCGGAACCCCCGCAGGCTTCAAATACCACCATATATGTATTAGCGGTCCATTTTGCATAAAGAACCTGGTCTGCCGCAGGTACCGTGTCGCTGTCAAAATCCCATTTATTTACACAGCTTTCTTCCTCATACCAGCCCCCGAAAGTATAACCGGTTCTCAAAGGAGCTGAGGGATTATCAATAAGGGAACCATAAAGATGGGATCCTGAGGATATGCTTTCGTTATTTTGAGGATCAAAGCTTACCGTAAATGAGTCAGGTTCAAATGTCGCAGAAATTGAACTGTTTTTACTTACATCTTCAAAGGTATAAGTCCCTATCGGTTCCCCCTCTATATTTTTCCTTGGTATTCCATCCGTAAGCACTTCCTTTGTTTTATAGCCGCTGTCTGCTTCAATGGTAAACACTGAGCTTTCTCCTTCAAGCACATCAGGGTCGCCGGTAATTTCGCCACCTGTTCCTGCCTCTACGCTTATGGTATATACAGGTATAAGTGAATATTGGGCATTAACAGTAATGGACCCGGTAATGCCTGAAAAAGACTTATCCCAGCCAGTAAACCTGTACCCTGTTTTTAAAGGATCAGATGGCGCTTGCGCAGAACTTCCATATCCTATGGTTTGGGACAAGCTACCGCCATCAGCTGAACTTCCGCCACTTAAATTAAAGGTGACTGTAAATGTTTTTAGCGTCCATTTTGCATAATAAACTGCAGCTTCGCTTACGGTATCATCAGGATCAAAAAATGACCCTGCGCCATTCTGGCCGGTGTACCAGCCCCCAAAAGTATAACCTGTCATTAACGGGGAAGCAGGTGCCTGGGCAGTGGTCCCATCATCTGCAACAACATTTACCGGATCTTCGCCGTTACCGGGATTAAAAGTAATAGTGTATTTTTTACCGATATAAAGAGCCTTTATCGTCAGGTTGTCAGTTACTGAGCTGAAAGCTGTGCTCCAGCCCTCGAATTCGCGCAACTGCCCGCCAATGACTTTACTTGCCGGGTCATCAGGCTTAGTTGCAGGGCTGCCGTAACTGACCTCCTGTGTGTCGTTTCCATTGACCTGTATTATGCTGTTATCATAATCTGTAAATGTAACAGTATATTTATTTATGGTCCACTTGGCATAAAGCGTTATATTTTGAGCCGGAACCTTGTCTGTATTAAAATCCCACTGATTTGTCAGTGCCGCTTCTTTGTGCCAGCCCCCGAAAGTATAACCGGTTCTTTCAGGCTCCGCAGGGGCGCTGATTACTGAATCGTATGCAGCAGAAATTGAAGAAATTGGATTTGCGCCATTTGCCTCAAAAAATATGTTATAGTTTTTGGCGCTGTATTTTGGGTTTATTTCCAGGTTTTGGCCAATATTATCCGTAGATTTGTCCCAGCCCGTAAAACTGTAGCCAGTTCTTGCCGGGCCCTGTGGGGCAATAAGCGAATCACCGTGGGACACAGTGTATTCAGCTATGGTGTCGCCTTCATGATCCATGAACTTAACAGTATATTTTTTTATCTGTGATGCTGCGCTTATTACATGGTTTGCCCCGATATTTGAAAAAGTGTAGCTCATGACTGGATTTGAACCTGAAACCTGTTCGGCACCGTCAACAAGTACCTTAATAATGGAAAATCCAGTCGAAGGCGAAACAGTAAAAGTCTTGCTTGAACCCTGATATGCTGATGTACTGCCTGAAGGTGCTATACTGCACATGGAATCCGTAGAAGCAAGTATCGTATATAAAGGCAGTGCCTCATAAAGGGCCTTAACAGTAAATGAAGCTTTTATATCTGTTATGCTTTTGTCCCAGCCCGTAAAACTATAGCCCTCCCTTGCGGGCACTTCAGGTGCAGTGGCATCGTTGCCGTATTCAACCAGTTCATTTTTTAAGGTCCTGCCGGCGTAATCGATAAATTTAACGGAATACTTATTTTTTACCCATTTGGCGTAATAAGCCTCATCCTGGGTAAATAATTTTTCTGTATCAAACTCATCGCCAGAGCCGTCAGCATTTTGAAACCATCCGCCAAATGTATAACCTGTCCTGTCATAGCTAACCGGGGCGTTTGCAGTAGAGCCGTCATCGACTTCTACGGATACAGATGAAGGGGCGCCTTCATAGTTCCAGTCAAAGGTGATGGTCCGTACAACATCCATGTATAATGCCTTTACTGTAGTATTTGAGCTTATGGAGTTAAAACTTACACTCCACCTTTTAAATGTCTTGGTTTGTCCGTCTATTATCTTATCAGAAGGGGTATCCGGGGCCTGTGCGCCTGAACCCTCACTGATTTCCTGGTAAGTTTCGCCATTAACAAGAATTGCTGAACCATTATAATCAATAAACTCCACGCGGTATTTGTTTGTTGCCCATTTTGCATACAGGGTCTGGTCACCTGATATTGTATCCGGAGGGATAGCCATGGACCCGACACCTGTTCCCGTAAATTTCCATTCCTGCCCGGTAGAGCATCCTGAATCCTTAAACCAGCCATCAAAAATATAGGCCTGTTTTTGCGGCTGTGAGGGAGCATTTATCTGTGAGCCCCAGTCGCCCGTCTGCGGGGTTATACCTGAGCCTCCCTGGGAGTTAAAACTGATTGTATACTGGTTTATTTTATATTTTGCAGTCACTGAAATATTGGCAGTAACATTTTCATAGCTTTTATCCCAGTTTAAGAAAGTATGGCCCTCCCTTGCAGCAACAGGAGCAGTGGCACTGCCGCCATGGTCAACAGTTTGCTCTTTAAGTACTGAACTGTCAAAATCCAAAAAAGTCACGGTATATGTAAGAGGCGTAAACAGAGCCGCTATTGCATGGTTTGAAGATATGTCTGAAAAGGTATAACTGGTAACCGGGTCCCCGCTTGCAGGCTGGTTCTGGCCGTCAACCTTGACTGAGGCAATCTTATAACCATTTGAAGGGGTTATGGAGTATATTTTCCCCTGGCCACGCATAAGTGTAGTGGTTCCCGCAGAAGAAATACTTCCGTTTGTTCCTGCAGATGCAGTTATCGTATATGTGGGTATTGCTGTATACTGAGCAGTATATACGGTATCCTGCGTTATATCTGTAAAGTCCGCCGGAAGCCATCCATTGCTGTCAAAGTTGGCCCTTAGCGGATGTACAGGAGGAGTTACGGTTTCCCCATAGCCCACTATCCCAGTACTCACTGTCGAGCCGTCCCAGTCCAAAAAAGAAACCGTATATGAGTCAATTTCAAAAAAAGCGCTAATAGTATGGTTTGCTTCAATTTCTGTAAATGTATAGCTTGAAATTTCCCCGTAGGAACTGTCGTCAATATAGACCTCTGTTATATGGTAATTTACAGCTGGGGTTATGGTATAAGTAACGCTGTCATCCTCGTATATTACAGAGGGTGAAGATGAAATACTGCCGTTAGAGCCTGCAAATGCAGTAATCGTATATGTTGGCAAAGATGCATATTGTGCAGTTACAGTGATATTTCCGGTAATGTTATCATAACCCTGATCCCAGCCTGTAAAAGCAAATCCTGTAGCAGCCGGGACATCCGGTGCGCCGGCAGCTCCGCCATGGATCACTGTCTGTGTCTTTAAAGTGTTTCCATCGACTCCTCCAGAATTTTTACCGACAAAAGTTACAGTGTAACTGTTGATTGTCCATTTGGCATACAGCGTGGTGCCGCCGACAACCGGGTAGACAGTTGCTGAAGTGTATTGCTCGCCTTCACCGTTTGGCAGGCTGTACCAGCCGCCAAATGTATATCCCGTCCTTGATGTATCTGAAAGCGCGCCTATTGCCGTGTTGTAAGAGACATTCTTGTCTTCAATGCTGCTGCCGCCCTGGCTGTCAAAAGCTATTGCATATATGTTGGCCGTCCACTTGGCATATAATGTCAGGTTGCCATCAACATTATATATTGTCTCGGCGTTATACCGGGTCCCTCCGCCGTTTACGGCTGTCCACCAGCCGCCAAATACATAACCGTCCCTTGCCGATACGGGCAATTCCCCTACTGCACTGTCTGCTGTCACTGTTTTGTCCGTAAATTCAGAGCCTCCGCCGCTGTTAAAAGTAATAACGCAGGTCTTTGGGGTCCATTTTGCATATAATGCAGTGGCCTGGGTAACTTTATCCGCAGCAAAATCCCACATATTGACAAGTACTGCTTCCTTGTACCATCCGTCAAAAGTATAATATGTCCTTGCAGGACCCGTAGGTTCTGTGGCAAGCTGGTTAAGCTGTATGTTTTGCGTATCCGGCTGACCGGAACCCCCGTTTAAATTAAAACTGACGGCATATGTCTTTATGGTAAATGATTTTGTGACCACATTGGCCGAAACCTCTTCCACGCCGTCAGAGCTGTTTATAAGGGAAAACTTTATGCTGTGCTCACCCGAAAGCCCTTCGGGAATTATTAGGTCCAGGTCCGAGAAACTGCCTGGCGCAGTATCAAAATGCTTAAACAGGTTCTGCGAGCCCCCATCTATAGAATAATACAGGTTATATCCTTTTGCGTTGGTCACAGAATCTGTAAGGCTGCCAGACACCTTAAAAATCTGGCCGCAATCTACTTCACCTATGTCATTTATGCTTAATGCCGTGGTATAGTTTTTTTGTATCATCCCTATAAGAACGGACAGGGTCCTTGTTTCCCCTGCAGCCAGAGTCATATCCTGCCAGGAATATGCAGCTCCCACGACTGGTGGCATACCGCTGTTTGAAATAGTTTCAAACCCTTCAAACTGATTCCATTTGTATGATACTGCCGGATTTCCCCATCCGGCTCCTACCCAGTATTTATCAACATCAATAACATCCGTAGAGTTCCTTACAATAAAGTTTATCTGCGCATTATCAACGCTTGTCGGAGCATAAAAGCCTCGCTCATCAGAGAGTTTTTTCACTGTTAAATTAGTTCCGTCAATCCTTGGGAGCCGGAAAGCATTTGCTATGCCAACTCCGGTTAATGCCGCAGAAGTTGTATTTCTGAGCGTATATTCTACTTTTACATATTTGCCTTCATCCACAAAGGAAAGATTTACTTTCACGCCAAGACCGTCATTTACCTTCTCTGCACCATTTGTGTAACTAGTCAGTTCAGTTTCATTTGGAGCCAGTATTACCGGAGGATCCGAGACCCAATCCCAGTTATCCCAGTCTGTCGTTTCTACATTGACTTTCTGCCATAACCTTATTTCACCGCTTGAAACATTAACCCAGCTTCCGTTTACCATTCCCTGTATGTTAAATGCACCGCTTCCCAGGGGCATTATGTATTTCATGATCCCGTTATCGGTCCCGGTTGAATATGCGGGAACATCTGCTTTTAACGGGCTGCTTAAGTTATTTGCACTGTCTTTTACGACTATATAAATATCATATGCATTTGCATCATTGTCTATGCCGGATGTAACGTTAAAAGATATGGATCCGGGAGAACAATTATCATTTAGCTCCCTGTTATTGTCGACGACCTGCTGGGATGATGGTGCAGATGAGCCATCGGCAACTACCATGTAATAACCCCTGCCTGCTTCATTTGTTGAAAAAGATACAGAAGCGCTCCTTGCTCCGGTACGCTGCCCGGTTCCGCTTGCCAGGGCAGGCGCGGTTTTGTCAATATTGGTAATACTTACTGATTTTTCTTTTACATTACCCAGGACATCTCTTACTTTTATAATTATGGAACTGGTGTTTTCAGAATAACTCTTAGTGTTTTGTGATTGCCAGGTTGTACCATTATCAAAACTGTACGGCAAAGATGCAAGGCCGGACTCAAAGTCAGCAGCATTGCTTATTGTTAAAACAACATCTCCGTTTGTTGCTGAAGACGTGCTTGGGCTTACGGTAAAATCCTGGGGTGCTTTTTTGTCGATTTTACTTATTATAATGGTCCCGGTCTTTGTTGTCCTTCCTACTGCATCCCTTATCCATATTGCAGGTTCGCTGTTTGAAGAAAACGTCTTCTGGTTGCTTTCCTGCCATGTCACTCCACCATCAAAACTGTAGGGTAAAGACGCAAGGCCGGAACCTGCATCTGCAGCGTTGTTTATAGTCAGGGTTACATCTGTACTTTGCCATGATGAAGGATTTCCTGTAATGCCTGTATAAGTGGGATAATTTAAATCAATATTTGTAATGTTTATGGTTTCATATGCCCCAGAAATATTCCCGGCAATGTCTTTTACCTTTATAATAATTCCGCCCTGGTTTGAGAAATAGCTCTTGGAGTTAGTGGCCTGCCAGTTAGCGCCATTATCAAAGCTATACACATCCAATCCGGAGCCCCCTGTATCCGATGCATTAACAACAAGCGTTACCGGCGCAAAAACCCATTCGGAAGGATTTCCTGTAACGCTCTCAATGGTAGGGGATGACTTGTCAATCCTGACTATTACTTTTTCAGTACCGCTATAGTTTCCTGCATTATCAATGCTTCTTGCCGTGATTGTAGTTGTGCCTGGAGTACTTACTGTAAGACTGCTTGAATAATCTGTCCAGCTTGTGCCGCCATCCATGCTATACTGTGATTTTTGGATACCGCTTCCGGAAAAACCGTCGGATCCACTGATCGCTACAGACACATTTTCTTTTGACCATGTCTGGTTTGTCACTATATAGGGTGCATATGGTGCCGTTTTGTCTATATAAACTTTAGTGCTGCCCGTACCGGATATGTTTCCGACTTTATCGGTGGTACGAGCATAAACAGTAGTAATACCTTCAGTGCCGACGGTAAACAGACTGCTGTAAGTGCTCCAGGTGGAACCATCAGTAGAGTATTCGGTTTTCAATACGCCCGCCCCTCCGCTGTCAGTGCCCGGAGTTATGGCCACTGTCGCGCTGCTGTTTCCCCAGCCGGACGGGTTTACCGAAAATAAAGGAACTGACGGCGCTGCCTTGTCTACAGCAAGGGTCCCGTCCCATGTTGCAGTTGAGGAACCGTTAGGGTATCCGTTGGATACACTTACCGGTATACTTGTATAACTGCCCTGCCCTATTACATCGTCATAAATATCCCAGTAGAGTGACCAGTTTGCAGTTCCGCTCTGGGGTGTTGCAACCCTTATGGATTTGCTTTTCCCATTTATGCTGGCAGTAATATCCACGGATAATCCATAACCCCGTACCGTTCCTGCAAGCGTAAAACTTCTATATGCGGAAACACTGGAACATAACTGTGTACCCGTTGAAGTTGTTACTGCAACTACCGGTGGCATAGGGTTACTTCTTATGACATTTAATGTGTATTCCTTTTTGGTGTTGTCTTCTGCCATTACCTTGGCAGGGATGGTATTTGTTCCCATTTGCAGAAAATATGGCCCGAATGCCGAACCCGAATAGTTCCAGCTGCTATAACCGGCATTGACAAAAGCTTTGGCTGAGTCAGAAGCATAAGGATATACCGTAATTGAAGAAGTCTCAAAAGGAACCGTTATGTTATATGTTGTCCCGTCTGATGCTGCTGTGGCCGTTCCTGCCGAAGTCTCAATTTTTTGCATTGAAGTATTGGAGGACAGGCTTCGAATTGTTGCCATATCCTGTTTAGTGGAATAGGCACTGCCGAATGCATTGGAAGCATACGCCTGTACAGAATAAGTGGTGCCGGGTGAAAGCCCGGTAACCGTTGCACTAATCTTGTCAGTCTCATTTCCTGAGATACGAACTGCGGGATACCACGTCCCGTTTACAATAAAATAATACTGTCCGTTTGAGCTCTCGTCAACGCAGGCGGCTTCAATTGTAAGGCTGTTTTGTGTTCCGGATACAAGATACGGATCATAGATTTCCGGTTTTTGTATCATATACTGGTAAGAGCCCGTTTCTCTAAGCCAGTAATAGATGGGATAAGTGCTAGTAGTCTGTTTGAAATTATAATCCAGTTTGCAATAAAAGTCATTTATTAAAGGCCCTGGCCCTTTTGGTATGTTTTTAAATACATAAGAGCCGGAACCGGAGATGGGTACGACAACCTCCGTTGATTTCAGATATGTGCCATAAGCATTGCCGGGAATGTAGAATCCATAAAAATAATAAGGTTCGCTGTAATCTGTCAAAGTAAAATAGTTGACCCACATTTTATTAATCCAGGATGTCGGGCCGCTAATGGTCCAGTACATTGTGACTTCAGTTTCCCCAGTCTGTATGGTCCATACTTTTGCAGTAAAAGTCTGGCCTGAGGCTGTAAAGGTTCTTTCCGAAGGAGGAAATTGAGCAAAATATGAAGAATCTGCCTGCAGGTCGGCACTATTAATAAAAAAGATACCGATAAAAATGCCAAACGCTATAAGGACAAGCAACAAAATCTGTATTTTTTTGGATAGGTTTTTAATTGTCAATGTCTTCCCCTGGCCCGTATTTTATTAAAATGCCTGTTGCTTTCAAATGAAAAAATACCTATATTTAACAACCGGACTTATATTTGTAAACACAATCTAAAATTTGCAGTAACTATTCACCCATAAAATTTAATCAATAATATTCTAACTTCCACTAAAAATAAATTCTACTTTTAATACTGGATTCTCTTTCGGATAT
>CAZGTW010000031.1:0-3070 GCA_964528815.1 uncultured Actinomycetota bacterium
ATCATCTGCACCTATAATATATGCAAATGGTGCAATAGCCACACCAGGGGGTGCAATTGCCAGTATTACGAACCCTGTCCATAGCTGCCTGTCTTCTATTAAAAAATATGCAGGGATAAGCATTACTGCGCCAAATATGACAAAATTAAAAAGAAGTGTATAGAGAGTGGGCTTTATTACTTTCCTGAAATTCATAAAGGATTTAAAAGATATTCTCGTAAGGGATACGACCATGACTATTGCAAGTGCAGGAATTGTCAGGTGTTTTACCCAATCACCTATGTTTTTTACAAGCAGTCCAAGAACTAAAGATAAGACAAGGATGAAGTTCCTGTTTGTTACCAGCCATAATAATTTCTTCATTGTAGTTCTAGTGTATTGTTAAAATAATTCATATCAGCTCACGACAGGATTGGCATTATCATCAAAAGGATTCATCCTTGCTGCAAGTGAATACAGATATGGATAATGCTTTTTGAGATGTTTTATGTATGATATCCATTCGCTGATAAGAAGCACATAGGCTCTTTTTATATCACCGGAAATATGAGTGTAATCAGACTCAGGCGACATACTGAAATCTTTCCTATAGTCAAGTTCTTCTGTAAGGTGAAATACTGCCCACAGCAGTTCTGTGAATTTTTCATGCTCCAGCAAATTCGGGTTTTCAAGAAGCCTTAGCAAAAACCCCCTTCGCTGATTAAGGAATGCCTTTAACTGGCTGATATCACCGGAATGGCTGTTAACTGAATACTTGAATTTAGTAATCATCATATTGATTCTTGCAAAGTCTTTTTCTGTCCACTTCTCAATTCCTGCAAGTTCATTTTTAATATTCTTCGCATTAAGATCAAAGCATGCAAACAGGTGTATCAGGCCAAGGCCAACCTCACTGAAAAAGGCGCCTATTACCATGTTTAACTTGTCAAGCATCGACTTTTTTTCACGCACGCTTAAGACCCTGTCAATAATCAGTGTTACCAGTAACACCTCTATTGGCAGGAATGCTATGTCGCCAAGAAGATATATGAAAATATGGTGGTAATCCCTGAAAATAAAGTAGTGAGCCAAATAAAGTATTACTGATAATAACACAAGTATTATCCCCAGCAGAATCTGCCACTGGATTTTTTTCATTTCAAGTCTCCGTTTCCCCCGTCAAATTGTTTATTAATTAATCAAAATCTGTAATAATTCTGGAATGCTGTAAAATATGCACCCTGCATAATCAGTAAATTATATTTTATATATATTTAAAAGCAATGGAAAAAGCTCAATTTGAAGAATTGGTTTTACAGGCAACTGAAGGAATACCTGAAGAATTTCGTGACAGGGTTGAAAATTTAAGCCTGGAAATAGATGAGAATGAAATAATACAGTCTGCTGAAAATAGCTGGCACGGCAAAGGCAGAATCACACTTGCTCTTTATCACGGGGTTCCCCTGACCAAACGTGCCGCCGGCAAACCTGTTTTTCCTGACAAGATAACAATATACAAAAGAGCCATTGAATCAGTATGCTCCAGTGACGAAGAAATAAAAAAAACTGTCAGGCGAGTGGTGCTTCATGAAATAGGCCATTATTTCGGACTTAACGAAGATAAGTTATATAAGCTTGGCTATTGAAATAACTCCCCACTCTACTATATTGGCCATTTAATTAACAATTGTTAGCATTGATTCATGATATTATGGACAGGTTTTATTAAAAATCCCGTCCATAATTTTTTGTAAAACATTAATTGATATTACATCTTTGCAGCTTTTTCATATATTGCCTGCACCTCATCTTTTTTAATAAGTGCCCCCATAAGGTATGCAATAATTATTATGACAGGTATATTTATAGCTAGCCTTAGAAGAGCAAATTTAAAGCCCAGGGCAGTCATTTCAAATAAAAGCATCGGAAGCTTTGTGGCACCCCACGAACCCAGAAGTATTACTATATTTGAAAATTTTACATGCTTTTTCATAAATACTATGGCCACTGGAAAAGCAGCATAAAGGGGCCCTGCTGCCACTGTGCCGAATAGAAAAGCGAGCAATATGCCTTTTATTCCAGAGCCCTCACCCATAAGCCTTACCATTGTCTCCTTTGGTATCCATACATCAAGAAGGCCTATAAGAATAAAAATCGGAGGCAGAACAAGAAGCATTTCCTTGAAACTGTAAACCACCACATCGGTTGCTTTAAGGCCTGCATCAAACTTGTAAATGAAAAGGACTCCAAGAAGAACAAGTGTTATTAAGAAAAACAGGTACTGCTTTAAAAAATTCTTTAAATTAAATTTTTTATTAATATCTTTATTCAAAAAAATTCCCTTTCTTTTTCATAGCCATATACTCAATACAAAACCGATGAAGTAGGCGACCCCGATTGACAGGACAAATGAAATAACATTTCTCAGAACAGCAGCTTTGACATTGAAATACTTTATTTCCATTGGTATGGTGACAATTCCCACCATCATAAGCGTCTGCACAAAGGCAGCAATCTGTGTGTATCCTGCTCCGCCCTGCAAAAGCAATGCAGCCGTAGGAAATGCTATAAAACCGGGAATCAGAGTAACTGAACCCACTACTGAGGCAACAAGCACTCCCAATGCACCTGACCGGTCACCGATTATTTTACTTATAATCTCTGTGTCAATAAGTGACAGCATCAACCCCACAAGCAGTATCACACCCAGAAGCATGGGGAGAATATTTTTAAAAGAATTCCAGGCTTTAAGCAGTGCCTGCTTTGTTTTCTGCCTGCTCTTTATTAAAGATATGATTAAAAACACTATTGCAATTAAATAAATTATGCCATTGAAAATATAGTTACCCAAGATTAGTTCCCTTTGTGAATACTATTTTTTTTAAACTTAATAATATACTTTTCCAATTATTTTATCCCATAAAAATAGAGCAGGACAGATGTAACAATTAATAACAACATAACTGTCCTGCTCTCTGATATACAGATTAGGAACAGCCCTTATTATGTTTTTTAAGTATTATTGCTCCGGCTTGCTCCAGCCATGGCCAAATCTTGCCCTTCTGCCGCGCCCGCACTGCAAAACAATTTT
>CAZGTW010000031.1:3170-14074 GCA_964528815.1 uncultured Actinomycetota bacterium
TTGGAGGATACTGCACATCTCTTTTTTTTCTTGGCTTCATATCAAAAATCAAATATTAGAAATTAATCCCGGATTATTAAAAAGTAATCTAATTATATAGAATTTCTGCAAATTTTTCCCAGACAAACCTGATATCTTTGGCCGCCGGACTGTCAGGATAATCTATTATAAATTTCTTCTGTGAAATAGCCCTAGGCACGTTTTCATCATATGTAATTTTTCCTATTAAATCAATGTTATTACTAACACAGAACTTTTCTATTTTAGAAGTATTTTCAGTATTTATGTCAAATTTATTAATGCAGGCAAAAGTCTTTATGTTAAAAAATTTTGCTACTTCGTAGATTTTTATAAAATCGCTTATCCCCGATAGCGTGGGCTCTGTTACTATTAAAGCAAAGTCGACTCCATTGAGCGAAGCAATCACGGGACAACCGATTCCCGGTGCTCCGTCTATGATTATAAGCTTTTTATTGTCACTGTAAGCTATATCTTCCGCAATATTCCTTACTTTTGTAACGAGAAGCCCTGAATTTTCAGCACCAGGATTAAGCTTTGCGTGCACAAGTTTGCAATAATTTGTGGAGGATTTATAAAACTCTCCCTGCTTATCCTTCCTTAGTTCAATAGCACCTGCAGGGCATATATACTTACAAACACCGCAACCTTCACATTTGAGGGTATCGATTTTTATTTGCGCCGTTGAATCAGAAATCGCATCGAACCTGCAAAGCTCTTCGCACTTTCCACAGCTTATACAGTCCTCGCTAACCACTGCCACTTCACCACCAAAAAAATCCTCCTTCTTTTCAATTACCGGCTCAAGGAGGATATGCAGATTTGCGGCATCCACATCAGCATCAACTGCTACGTGCTCATGCGCCATTTTAATGAAACTGGATGCAATAGTGGTCTTTCCGGTCCCGCCTTTGCCGCTTATAATTGTCATTTGCTTCATTTTTTAATCCTTTAAGACTCTTGATGTACTAAATCTTCGATTTCTTTAAATATTTTTTCAAATTTTTCCTGGTATGAAATATCATAATCCAGTAACGTCCCGCCACTTGAATAACACCTGGCAATCTGCACATCATTTGGTATCTTGAGATGTACCTTTATATTATTGGTTCTGCAATAATCTTCTACAGCCAAGTCCCCTATGCCATCCCTGTTTATAATAACGCCATAAGGTATTTTTAGCTTATCAAGCACAGCCATGGAAATTAAAAGATCATTAAATCCATATGGTGTAGGTTCGGTCACAAGTATGCAGTAATCGCTGTTCTTTACTGCCATTACCATGCTGCAGGAGTTACCCGGAGGACAGTCAATAATAACATCACCTTTGCTGTTAACCATTTTTTCAAGTTCATTTTGCACAGTTGTCGACCTCATGGAACCGGGTGTTAAATTACCCTTTAAAAAATCAATTCCCGGTTTGACAAATCCTTTTGTTACCTCACCGACTTCAACATCTTTTTCACGGACCCCGCCCTGGGGACCAACCAGAATACAGCCTCCGCAGCCATGGCAGAGCTCCGGGTAAAATATGACTTCATTTTTGATTACAGCAAGTGCATTATAATGGCAGAATTCTGCACAGCTGGAAAAATCCAATCCTGTATCCATTAAAAAATAAGGCTGTTTGATAGTCACCTTTTTTATATTCTTAATATCAGGTTTCAAAAATATGTCCGCGTTTGGAGCTTCAACATCATAATCAATAAACTGGCAGTATCCGTTTGAAAGCGCAAGAGCTACAGCAACTGTAGTCTTTCCTGTACCGCCTTTACCACTTGCTATTGAAATTATCAACTTATGGTTTTTCCTTTCTATTAATTTTTATTTTACCTTCAGGAACTCCTCCCCATTCCATAATGGGCATTGACATCAGGTGAAGATGTAGCCGTCAACTGGCCCTTTCTGTACTGTTCAATTGCTTCCCTGACTGTCCCTGATACGCCGGAATATGTTTTAATATTTGCGGCCTGAAGCACCCTGAACGCATTGGGCCCAAAGCTTCCGGAAAGTACTGCCTCAACGTTTTTAGAGGCTATATTCTGTCCTGCCTGTATGCCGGCACCGCCCATTGCATCCCTGCTTGAGTTTTCAATTGCCTCAAAGGTGTTCTGCTCCAGGTCATAGATTATAAAATATGGGCATCTTCCGAACCTGGGATCCACACTTGCGTTTAAAGTGCTTCCCGTTGATGTAATGCAGATTTTCATGTTTTTTCCTTTCTTATTATTTCTGCTATTCTCTTTTTCAAAGTCAATTATTTTCTCGCCACATTCAGGGCACACCATATTGCTCATGCTGAAAAAATTATTATCATGATTATTTAAGTTGTCTTTTTTTACATAATAATGATGCTTACCCATGAGGCACTGTTTCTGTACGACTTTTTCAGCGGGGATATATTGCCCTCCCTCGACTTTTAAAGCTTTTCCCTCTATAACTGCATCTGTAAGCTTATACCTTGCAGATTTCAGTATCCGCTGGAAAGTGCTTCTGGATATGCCCATTTTTTTTGCCGCTTCTTCCTGTTCAAGATTATGTATATCTTTCAATTTAAGCGCTTCTACTTCTTCAAGCGTAAGGACAACGACTTTAAGCTTTGACATCGGAATGCCCTGTGGCTTAAAATAAGCATACAGGGGCAGTATATCTACTATTTTTTTTATTTTGGGTCTGGCCACTTTTTACTCACGCACCATTTTTGTGCTGCATTTTGGGCAGCTGATATTGTAACATGGATTTCCAGCCTGGTGTGGTACTTTAGCGCCACAGCTCGGGCAAACACAGTTGCCGCCCGGACCTGCGCCCTGTCCGCCCATGCGCCCCTGGCCGCCTCCTCTGCCCTGGCCCCTTCCTGTGCCAGCTCCACGGCCCGTTGGACCTGTTCCATCTTTTCCTGGCATTTTTAGCCTCCTTTCTTATCAGTGATTGCCATGATCGCAAACACTTTTATCTATTCCGTAACCTTTACCTGCACCTTCGGAACAGCTGCTTCCTTTGCTCTTGAGGTTATCTGAAATAAACGCATCAATAGTATCATTAATACTTCCTTCGATACCCAGTATTATGTCAATATTTGCATCTCTGAATAGTTCCTGTGCCCTCGGCCCCATGCCTCCGGCAATGATGATATTTACACTTTTCTCTTTAAGGAACTGGGGTAAAAACCCGGGTTCATGGCCAGGATTTGCTATAACTTCCCTGCTTACCACTTTATTATTTTCTATATCCACAATTGTGTATTCGGGGCATCGGCCGAAATGGCTGGATACATTGTCCCCGTCAGTTGAAATCGCGATTTTCATTTGTTTGTGCTCCTTTTCTAACAATAATAATATTTGATGTTCTCATGTAATTTATACCTGATTTCATCTCTTTTTAATAATGGGCCAAGAATTTTTATGACCTCATTGATATTTACTCCAAGCGCAAAACTTATATCTTTAGCTGTAACAGGGCGCCGTTTTGCAAGTTCTATGATGTTTTCCTTCAATTTTTTGTGCTTCTCAGAAAATTCAGTGGCAACATTATCCTGTTTGAACCGGCTTATTATTTCTGCTTTTTCCCCAAGTATATTTTCAAAAAACTGCTCATTTAAAATATCCTTAAAAAACTGTATATTTTCCTTTAATGGTGCAGAAACTTCTTTAAATCCGGATGGCCTGACAGGCGTGTTTATATGTATTTTCTCTACCCTGTCAATAATATCATTTTCAACCAGAATATCCTTGAATTCTGTAGCGCAGACTAGATTATCATTTATATTTTCCAGTAACATTATTTCTATCCAGGTCCTGCCTGTATAATTTTTTAACATCATTTTTATTCCATTTAAGATATTTTCAAATGTTATTGACTCAACCGGCTCATTGATTCTTTTATAAATATCCTCATTGCAACCATCCAGAGAGACTTTAATAAGATCCGCATTTGACAAGTCCTGTACCACTTCTTCCCTGTGCAACAAACTTCCATTTGTCAGAACTGCAACGGGTATGGTGGTAACTTTTTTTACAGCATCAATCAGTGTCCCGATATCAGAATTAAGCGTGGGCTCTCCTGAGCCTGAAAAGGTAATATAATCTATTTTACCGGTATTTTTTATTTTATCGTCAAGCCCGGAAAGAAAACCATCAAGGCTTATTTCTTTATATCTTTTTCTTTCTGCAGTTTTATTGGTCGTCCTGCCAAGCTGGCAATATATGCAATCAAAGCTGCAGGTCTTGTAAGGGACCAGGTCTATACCCAGGGAAAATCCAAACCTTCTGGACGGTACCGGGCCATAAAATAAACTGTCTGTGTTGCCTGCCATATTTTTTAAAACTCCAAAGTCCTGCCGATAGCGCCAATAGTGCATTTTGTGCCAAATTTATTCTTTAATTTCACATATGCATCTATTCCGGTGCAGTGCATCGGGACAAGAAGCTCAATATTATATTTATTAAATTCCCTTATTATATTATCAATATAAAAATCATCCTTTTTTGAAAGGTGAAGGCCACCGATAATTGCTATTTTTTTGGAGGTTAGCTCCATTTCTTTTGCCATATTAAGTATATTTAAAATCCCGCTGTGCGCACAACCTGTAACTGAGACAAGGGTTTCAGGCAAATCTATAAAAAGTGATATATCATCATGGAGCGGATCTTTTATGTAAATATCATTATCCCTGGTATACAACTCATTGTCTGAAATTTCTTTGTCGCTTTTATTTATTTTGCCGCTGAAATAAACGTCCCTGCTGATTTTTTCAGATTCATTAATAAGCAAAAACCTCGCACCCTTTTTTTCATAAGTTTCTTTTTTTTCCGGGATGCCTATATATCTGTTTATGCTGGAACCATTAAAATCCTCTTGGCGGCTTAATTTTTCAGAAAATATTAATGGGTGAGCATATACGTCTATCCCCCTATTTAAATATTTTAATATGGGAAGCAGGCCACCAGTATGGTCAAAATGCCCATGGCTCAAAACAATTTTAGTGATTTTATTTAAATCAATCCCCATAATCTTTGCATTGCTCAAAACTATGTCGCTCTGGCCGCAATCAAAAAGAATGCTCTCGTCTCCATGTTCAATTAATATCGAGAGTCCATGTTCTGCTTTCAGTTTCTGTGAATAAACATAATTGTCAACAAGAATGGTTAATCGCATTTTTTTATCCTTTAACAAAATAATAAACTGACTTCATATTATATTAATACTATTAAAAATTTTTATTTTGAGAATATTCAATTATTGAATCAGTAATCTTTGCCATCGATGAGGCAGCAGCAGAATTGGACTTAACAGCCTCAAGTATTTTGCCTCTATCACACAATTTTATGATTTCAGTATCCATAGGAATTTCCCCCAAAAAATTTACATTCATTTCCTTTGCTGTTTTTTTGACCCTTCCTGTTCCAAAAAGATCGATTTTTTTATTACAGTAAGGACAGATAAGACCGCTCATATTTTCTACAAGACCAATGAAAGGCACCTTTAACTTTTTTGTAAACTGGATACTTTTTCTTGCATCAAGAAGAGCGACTTCCTGGGGGGTTGTTACTATAATTGCCCCATCGATATCAGTAATGAGCTGTATAACGCTTAATGGTTCGTCTCCTGTGCCTGGCGGAGAATCAATTATTAAATAATCCAGAGTGCCCCAATTAACATCCCCAAGAAATTGCTTTATTAATTTCATTTTTAAGGGACCTCTCCAAATAATAGGAGTATCCTGATCCACAATGATAGAAGCAGTGCTGATTACTTTAAGGTTCTCAAAAACTTCTAATGGATTTAGCCTTATGCCATCACCTGTCAATGGCTTATTTTCCATTCCCAGCATTTTAATGACATTTGGGCCATGAATATCAACATCCAGAAGTCCAACTTTATAATTTCTTAAAGCAAGGGCACATGCCAAACTAACGGAAACAGTGGTTTTTCCCACTCCGCCTTTTCCGCTAATTACTATGAACTTATTTTTTATGTCTGCAATATTTTTTTCAACATTATCTGAAAGCTGTTCTTCTTCAGTTTTTTCGATAGTTGCCAAAACTTCAATCCTTTCTATTATGGGCATATACCCAAAACATAAATTCATTTTATCACTGAAAAACTTTTTATGAAATAGTTTATAAATTTATTCTTCAGGTTATTTTTTCTTTTAAACCTTAGCCCAGAAAAATGTATATTTTCCTGTAAATATAAAAATAAACCTGGAGACGGATCAGTTATCCATCCCCAGGTTTATTCTATGCTAGGACTTCTTTTCTTTTTTTACCGTTGTTTTTTCAAGCTCATCAAGCCTCAGCTGGATATCATCCATCTGCTGCTTTAAAAACTCTGCCTGCTCTTTAAGCATCTCTTTCTCCTGGTCAGGTGTTACAGCCTGAACAAAATTCGGATCTACAACAGGATTAACTGGCGGGGCATATACGCCACCCCATGCAGGCATTCCTGCATTATATCTCTGCCATCCTGTCAGCCCTGTTGCCCTGTACCAGTTCCTGTATCCACGGCCGCCTCTGCCTCCTGCAAAAAACCTTCCGGCCCCTGGAAACCTTCCTCCGAGCGGGTTGGCATAACCCGGAACGGCATAACCTGCGCAATAACCTGCGGCTCTTCCTGTCATTGGACCCATACCGGCAGGACCTGTTCCATCTCCTCTTGGCATTTTAGTTACCTCCTTTAACACATTAGAATTTAAAGGCATTACACAAAAACCTTTACCGCCACCAGTGAATGGCCCCTGTCCAAGGGGACCTGTTCCATCAAAACCTGGCATTTTCATCACCACCATTTATATAATGAACTATGGTTCAATAATAATATAATGAACTATAGTTCATTTGTCAACATAAAATTCTGATAATTTTTAAATTTTTTTGTGATATCATATCCTTCATATTTATTATTTCTTGAATTCTATGTAACTTGGAGAGTCAAATGCCTAAAAAAAATGAATTTGTCGACAGGATAAAAAGTGCACAGGCAGATGTGCTGGATAAAATAAAAAAACATAAAATTGAATTTATCTATTTCCAGTTCTCAGACATTCAGGGAAATCTGAGAAGCTCCGGATATGCAGCAGATGAAGATGAACTTAGAAGCGCCTTTAAGAAAGGAAGGGCTTTTGACGGTTCTTCCATACTTGGCCTTGGAAGGACCGCTGAAAGCGACAAATACCTTATCCCTGACCCTGATACTTTCCACATAATCCACTTTTTTGATACAAGGGGAAACCTGACCAATAAAATGGCATGGATAACCGGCGATATTTATGATGCAGAAGGCTCTATTTATGAAGGGGATCCGCGGCATGTTTTAAAAAGCGCAATGGCAAAGGCACGTGAAAAAAGATTGCGGTTTTTTGTGGCACCAGAAATAGAATACTTCCTGTTTCGAAAAGATGAACATGGAAATGTCATTTTTCCGCTTGTTCCTGCAGATAAGGCGGGGTATTTTTCATCTCACTCCCTGGACAGCACCTTTCTCATCAGGCAAAGCATGGCCAAAACCATGAGAGAGTCGGGCTTTAAGACAGAAGCAATCCACCATGAGGTCTCCCACGGGCAGAATGAGATAGGATTTCAGTATGACGACGCTTTAAAAACAGCTGAAAGAATACTGCTGTATAAATATATAGTCACTTCTGTTGCAGATTCTAATAATCTTAAGGCTACATTCATGGCAAAACCGATTATTGGACAGAATGGTTCAGGGATGCATATCCATGAAAACCTTGCTGATCTTGAAGGCAGAAACCTTTTTTATGACCCGAAAAGCAAACATTTCAACCTTTCGGATCTGGCACTATCCTTTATTGCCGGCCAGCTTGAACACGCAAAGGCTCTTTGTGCAGTAACTTCTCCAACTGTAAACTCCTATAAAAGACTGGTGCCCAATTATGAGGCGCCTGTAAATATCTGCTGGGGCAGGTTAAACAGGTCCGCAGCAATAAGGATACCTTCCTGCAGGTCCGGTGAGGAAAAGAATGTAAGGGCCGAACTGCGCTGGGCTGACCCGACATGTGAGCCCCATACGCTTTTTTCAGCGCTTTTTTGTGCAGGGCAGGACGGAATAGAAAGGAAGTTAAAACCATCACATAATGTCTCAGACAATACATATAACCTGTCTGAAGGAAAACTCCAGGAACTTGGAATTGAATCACTTCCGTATTCTTTAAGCAGCGCCCTGGAACACTTAAAAAAAGATGATGTTATAATAAAATCTCTTGGCGGGGCCTACACAAGCTTTATAAAAGCCAAGGAGCAGGAGATACTAAAGTACCAGCAGCAAATCACACCTGTGGAATATGACCTTTATTTATAGAATCATACGGTACTGCTTTACTGTTTAAAATTTTAATCGGCAATTTCATGTAAATATAAATCCATTAGTTAATTAAATAAAAATCAATATAGACCCGATATTATTATCGGGTCTTGTTTTTTAAGGAAAAGTCAAATAACTATATGTCTGGTCTTGACAATTTCCTTAAAGGCAATATAATTACTAAACAATTTTTCACTTTAAGTGAAAAAGAATTTTACTTAATAATATAAAATTTTTTAGTTTTTTTTCTTTAAATCTGTTATAATAACTGAAGAATTTATTAAAACAAAAACTTTACAGGAGTTGATATATAAAATGGCAGAAGAAAACAGGATAAATGAACCTGAAGCTATAATGAAGATACCCCAGGAGCTGCCTTTGCTTGCATTAAAAAACAGTGTGGTGTTCCCATTCCTGTCCACCCCGCTTGTGGTCGGCAGGAAAAAATCTGTGGATGCAATCAATAATGCTTCAAGGGAGCATAAGATAATCGTAGTTGTAGCCCAGAGATTTGAAGGAAAAGAGGCCGTTGAAAAAGAGGACCTTTATGAGGTAGGTACGGCATGTGCAATTAAGCAGGTCGTAAACATATCAAACGATGAGCTAAAATGTGTTGTTGAGGGAATATGCAGGGTCAGGATAAAATATTTTACCCAGACCGACCCCTACTTCAGGGTTTCAACAGAAGTTATAGAGGATGAGCCTTTTACTTCAAATGAAGAAACTGAAAACCTCAATACAACAATAAGAATGCAGGTCGAGAAATTCATCCAGCTTGGGATACCGCTTCCGACAGCTTTTGTGGTGGCAGCTACAAATATTTCCAAGCCGGAAGTGCAGGCTGACCTGTTTGCCTCATATCTTTTATCTGAAACAAGCCAGAAGCAGGCAATACTTGAAGAAACTGTAATTGAAAAAAGGCTTAAAAAACTTACAGATTTTCTTGCTGAGGAACTTCGAAAGTTTGAGGTACAGTCCCAGATACGTGATAAAGTACAGAAAGAAGTCGGAAAGACTCAGAGGGAATATTACCTTAGGCAGCAGTTAAAAGCAATAAAGGAAGAGCTTGGCGAAGCAGATGAGTCTTTTGAGCTTATTAATGAACTTGAAAAGAAACTTGATAGTAAGAAGATGCCAAAAGAAGCACTTGAAAAAGTGCGCAAGGAACTTAAAAGGCTTGAGAGCATGAATTCCATGTCTCCTGAATACTCATATATCAGGACTTATATCGACTGGATGCTTGAGGTGCCATGGTCAGAAAAAACAAAGGATATACTGGATATAAAGAAAGCTAAAAATATACTTGACAGCGACCATTATGACCTTGAAAAAGTAAAAGAGCATATACTTGATTACCTTGCAGTCAGAAAACTAAAAGGTAAAAGCACCAAAGGACCCATACTTTGCTTTGTTGGGCCCCCTGGTGTCGGCAAGACATCACTTGGCCAGTCAATTGCCAAATCAATGGGCAGGAAATTTATAAGAATGTCAATCGGCGGAATAAGAGATGAAGCAGAAATAAGGGGCCACAGGAGGACATATGTGGGAGCTCTGCCGGGCAGAATAATCCAGGGGCTTTCGCAGGTTAAGACCTCAAACCCTGTATTTATGCTTGATGAAGTTGATAAAGTCGGGGCAGATTTTAGGGGCGACCCTTCATCTGCATTGCTTGAAGTGCTGGATCCCGAGCAGAACAATTCATTCAGGGACCATTACCTGGAAGTTCCGTATGACCTTTCCAATGTAATGTTTATAACGACAGCAAATATACTGGATACTATTCACCCTGCCCTTCGTGACAGGATGGAAGTAATCGAGATTCCAGGATACAGTTCCGAGGAAAAGATACATATCGCTGAAAAATTCCTCATTCCAAAACAAGTAAAGGAACAGGGCATTGACAAGTATGATATTAAATTTTCCAAAGACGCCGTCCTTTTACTTATAGAGGAATATACAAGAGAAGCAGGAGTAAGAAACCTTGAGAGGGAAATAGGCAATATTTGCAAGAAGGTTGCCCGTGAAATACTTGAGCGTAAGAAATACCCTAAACTTATAACCAGAAACAAGGTCTCTGAATATCTTGGAGTATCAAAAGTATCACCTAGCGAGATCGAAGACCAGAACAGGGTCGGCGTTGCAACAGGCCTTGCTTATACACCTGTAGGAGGAGATATTATACTTATTGAGGCCACCCACTATAAAGGAAGCGGAAGGCTGACTCTTACCGGAAGCCTGGGCGAGGTAATGCAGGAATCAGCAAAAGCTGCAATAAGCTATGTGCATTCCAAAGCGCAGGAATTCGGAATTAGCGACCAGATTTTCAATAAATCTGATATACATGTCCATGTGCCTGCAGGAGCAATACCTAAAGACGGGCCCTCGGCAGGAGTAACAATTACCACTTCCCTGCTGTCGGCACTTACCGGTGTGCCTGTACTGCGTGATGTGGGAATGACAGGTGAGATAACGCTTCGGGGAAGGGTTCTCCCGATTGGCGGGTTAAAAGAAAAGCTGCTTGCAGCAAAACGTGCTGGACTTAAAAAGGTCATTTTGCCTGCAAA
>CAZGTW010000032.1:0-1846 GCA_964528815.1 uncultured Actinomycetota bacterium
AAAAATTATATTATAATTTTTACGATTTCAATAATAAGCGCATTACTATTTATATCAGGATGCAGTTATGGAATAGATTTTGATAAGCTTGAACAGAATACTGCGGCCAATGACGTTACGGCATCAACCTCTACGGAAAGTTTTAACAATACAGGGGAGTCATCAAGCAATGGCACTGCGACAGAAAAAATTGAAAAAATTACAGTAAATATAGGTTCCCTGAAAGGGCCCACATCAATAGGCATGATAAAAATGCATGAAGAGAAGCCCCGGCTTTCCGATAAAATAGCTGCAAACTATATAATTGTCCCCAATCCCGAAGTAATGGTTTCAAAACTTTTATCAGGAGAGATTGACATAGCAACGCTCCCCACCAATGTTGCTGCAAAGCTATATAACAAGGGGCTTGATTACAAGCTTGCTGCTGTTACCGGGTACGGTGTCCTTTACATTCTTGACAATAGCGGTGGGCTTAAAGACTGGAGCAGCCTTAAAGGGAAAAAAATCAATGTCATTTCAAAAGGCTCTACGCCAGACGTAGCGTTAAGGTTTTTACTGGAGAAAAACGGGCTTGATGCCGGAAATGACGTAAAACTTGATTACACGCTTGAACAGGTTGAACTTTCACAGATGATGATTGCAGATAAAGCGGAAATTGCAATACTTCCGGAACCTTTTGTTACAATGGTTATCAGCAAAAACAGCCAGGTAAAAATAGCATTTGATATCGAAAAAGAATGGAAAAAAGTCCGGAATGACAATCCAATGCCAATGTCCTGCGTTGTTGTAAAATCTGCCCTTATTGATAATAATAAAGAAGAAATTGGCAATTTCCTGAAGCTTTACAGAGAAAGTATCGAATGGGTAAATTCAGACATTGAGCAAGCTGCATTACTTGTAGAAAAAAATGAAATAGGAATGGATGCAAAGACTGCTGAAGAAGCCATTCCAAGATGCAATATAAAATTTACTGAAATCTCCCTGGCCCAAGGAATTGTCCAGGATTATCTTAATGCCATTCTGGATTTTTCCCCGGATGATGTAGGAGGAAAAATTCCTGATGAGAACTTCTATTATTAAAAAAGATGTATTGTATACAATATTATCTTTTATACTTCTGCTTGCCGCCTGGAAAATAATTTCTTTAATAGTCGGTTCGGCAATAATCCTGCCTTCGCCTGAAAGCACTTTTGTCAGCCTTTTTAACCTTGTCAGGACAAGAGATTTTTTCCTTATAATACTTGCATCTGTCGCAAGAGGAATAGCAGGTTTTGCAATTTCCTTTGTGCTTGGGACCATTACGGGTTTCTTTGCCGGTTTCAATAAAGTTTTTTACAGGATTTTTGAACCGCTCCTTGTAATTATACGGTCAACTCCTGTTATGTCAGTCATCCTGATTGCACTTATATGGTTCAAGGCGAGCAATGTCCCTGTATTTGCAAGCTTTCTTATGTCTTTTCCAATAGTATGTACAAATGTCATTGAAGGTATAAAAAATATTGACCCGAAACTTACTGAGATGGCAAGAGTATACAAGATAAGAAAATCAGGCATTATTGGTGAGATATACCTTCCCTCAATACTGCCGTTTTTAATGGCTGCAATCTCAACATCTTTTGGCATTGGATGGAAAGTGGTTATCGCAGCAGAAGTTCTGAGCCAGCCTGATTTTGCAATAGGCACCAGCCTTCAAACCTCAAAAATATACCTTAATATTGATAAAGTTTTTGCATGGACAATAGTTGCAATCCTGCTGGGTTATTTATTTGAAAAACTTGTAAGGCTGATTGAAAAAAGAGCATTTAAATGGAAGAGGGAAAATGCTGCTGGATATTAGAAACTTAAA
>CAZGTW010000032.1:1946-5365 GCA_964528815.1 uncultured Actinomycetota bacterium
AAAAAGAGCATTTAAATGGAAGAGGGAAAATGCTGCTGGATATTAGAAACTTAAAAAAAAGTTATCAGAATATTACAATATTTGATAATTTCAACCTGAGCATCAGGGAAAACATGATAACATGCATTCTTGGCCCATCAGGAATTGGAAAGACAACTTTACTTAATTTGCTAAGTGGCATCAGCAAACCAGATAGCGGGGATTTAACTGATTTTGCCAATAAGACTTTTTCATATATTTTTCAGGAAACCCGGTTGCTGAAGTGGAAAACAGTATTTGAGAATGTAAATTTTGTCCTCAAAAATATCTATGGCGAAAAAGAATCCCGTGAGGCAGCCAAAAATTATATTGATATCGTAGGTCTTTCAAAATTTGCCGGATATTATCCGTCCCAGATCAGTGGAGGCATGCAGCAGCGTGTTTCCATTGCAAGAGCGTTTGCTTATCCCTCAGATATCCTTTTAATGGATGAGCCGTTTAAAAGCCTTGATATGAAATTAAAGAAAAACCTCATAGCTGCTTTTTTAAAACTCTGGCAGTCCGACAAACGCACCGTCATATCTGTTACACATGAAGCTGAAGAAGCTGCATACATAGGCAACGATGTAGTAATACTGACAGACACACTTCCCGCATCTGTAAAAGACAGATTTACTTTTGAACTTGAACAGCAGCAAAGAATAGCTGATTACCAATTTGTAAGGCAGATAAAGCGCACTTTAATTGAAAGCTTCTAAAACATTTGCCGGCTGCCTTTTAAACAAAAGAGCTTTCCGCTTATCCTTATCTTCCAGTTTATTTATTTATCAGCTCCACATTCAGCATGTGGGTTGAGCAGCTTATACATGGATCGTATGCCCTTATCAGCATCTCGCAGGCAAGCCTTATTTCATCTTCGGTTTTTTCTATTATTTCTGGCACGAGCTTTGCCATGTCTTTTTCAATATTTGCATAATTCATGTTTGTCGGAATTATAAGGTTGGCTTTTGCTATCCTGCCGTCATTGTCATATGTGTAATCATGTATAAGAAGCCCCCTGGGCGCTTCCACTGCGCCTACGCCCCTGCCGGCTTTCGGTTTTACATCCGGGACTGATTTTGCCTCATCAAGGCCGGTTTCAAGCAGTTCATCTATTAACCTGATGCTGTCATCAACGCAGTGGACTATTTCAACAAACTGGGCAATATTATTAATAAAGGTGTTATAACACGGTACCGGAAGGCCAAACTCTTCCCAGTATGTCTTTGCATTATCTGAGAGCTGGGAAAAATTGTTATTTATCCTCGCCAGTGAGCCTACCATATAAGAATCCCGTGAAGCGCGGCAATGTTTGCCTGTAGAATGCTGGACCACTGTTTCTTTTATTTTCGTAAGATAATCCTGCGGTTTTATCACCCATCCATCCGAAGATTTTATGTCGCCCGAGTAAAGCGCATAATCTTCTTTATTTGTAATACAAAGGTATTCTGTTTCCCTCTCAAAGTCAGGCATCTTCAATGTTTTTAAAACTTTAAGTGAAGTCTCCAGGTCAGGATATAAAGACAGAAGCATTTCTTTTATCCTTAAAAGATCTTCTTCTGAAGGTATCCTTGTAAATCCCCCGACTACAGTCGTTATAGGGTGGACCGCTCTTCCCCCGATTATCCTTACTATTTCATTTGCAATCTTTTTCATATTGACTGCAATATTTACAACTTCAGGATGTGTCTTTATAAGAGGTACCACACTTCCGACTCCGAGAAAATCAGGAGCAGCAAGGAAATAAACGTGAAGGCAGTGGCTCTGGGTGCATTCATGATGGTTTATAAGCTTCCTTAACTTGATTGTCTGCTCTGTAAGCTTAACTCCAAGCGCATCTTCAGTTGCCTGAAGTGAAGTAAAAGTGTGGGCAACTGAACAAATGCCGCATATCCTTGAAGTAATATGCGATGGTTCAGTATATTTCCTTCCGACCAGCATAGCCTCAAAAAACCTTGGAGATTCAGGAATTCGCATTTGAAGCTTCTCGATTTTTTTATTTTTTACATCGAGAACCAGATCCCCATGGCCCTCCACCCTTGGCAGAGGTGTTACTTCTATATTTAAATTAGTAGCCATATATTGACCTCCGGATTATTTAGATTTTTGTTCGATTTTGACACAAGCATTATAAAGGTTGAAACCTTCCATAATATCCTCAACTGTGAGCCCATACTGTGAAAGCAGGTCCTTCTGGGCATTGACATTCGGGTCATCAATAGAGCCCCTGCAGGCTTCACAGCCTGATTTGGCACTGGGACATCTTGCATTGCAGCCAGCCCTTGCAACGGGCCCCATACATGGCATGCCAAATTCATAAAGGCATGTGTTGCCAAGCCTTTTACATTCAACACAAACCGGATACGAGGGTATTTCCGGGGTCTTGCCGACTATAAGAGACCTGACAATATCGACTATTTCGGACCTGGTAGGAGGGCAGCCCCTGGCAAAATAATCGACTTTTACATATTCGCTAACGGGTTTTGTATCAATTGCATCTATCCAGCCTTTTTTATCGCCGTAGACAAGCTCTTTTGCCTTCTCTGTTCCATAAAGGTTCTTTAGGCAGTTAAGCCCGCCGGTACATGCACATGCACCGACTGCAATTATGATTTTTGCAACTTTACCTATATGCTCCAGCCTTTCAACATCATGCATAGTTGATACAGAGCCTTCTATAAGCGCAATTTCATAAGTATCACTATGCTCAGAAATTGCTTCAGTAAAGTGAACAATATCAACTGCATTTATAAAATCAATAAGCTGGTCCTCAAGGTTAAGGACTTCCAGCTGACATCCGCCGCACCCTGTTAATCCAAAAACTCCGACTTTTGGCTTGCTCATTTATATTGCCTCCTTTAAATTCTTGATTTCCCAGAGACTGAAAACCGGTCCGTCAACGCATGAAAGCTTGTCGCCAATATGGCAGTGGTTGCATTTCCCGACTCCGCATTCCATCCTTCTCTCAAGGGAAAGAAAAATATTTTCAGGTTTATAATGCTTTTCTTCAAGTTCAATAATAACAAATTTATACATTACAGGAGGGCCGCATACTATAATGAATGTATCTTCAGGATTGTATTTTAATCCCGGTATCAGGTTTGTGCATACCCCGACTGATTCCTTCCAGCTTTCATCCGGCCGGTCTACTGTTAGCTGTACATCTATAATGCCGCTTTTCTTAAGCTGTGCTATTTCTTCTTTATAAAGAAAACTCTGAGGTTCAACACATCCATAAATAAGTGTTACATCCTTATAGTTTTTCCTGTCTTCAAGTATGCACTTTAAAAGTGACCTTACAGGGGCCATGCCGAGTCCGCCTGCAATAATAACAACATTATGTCCTCTCATCTTTTCATAAGGAAAAATCCCGTTTCCAAACGGTCCCCTTATCCCGACTT
>CAZGTW010000032.1:5465-13659 GCA_964528815.1 uncultured Actinomycetota bacterium
CTCATCTTTTCATAAGGAAAAATCCCGTTTCCAAACGGTCCCCTTATCCCGACTTTGGCGCCCTTCTCCAGCCTGTGAAGCGCACCTGATACACTTCCTATGTTCCTGATGCATAGCTCAAAGGCGCCTATTTCATTTGGAGATGAGGGAATTGAAAATGGTGCCTCACCAATTCCAAAAACTGTAAGTTCCACAAACTGGCCAGGAAGGAAGCTCCACTTTTTTTTCTTTTCATCATCATCAAATTGCAGGGTAAACTGTTTTTCAGTAGGAGTGAGTGTTTTTACGTCCGTAATGGTTGCAATATCCGGGGCATAAAGAGAACCGTGCTTAGAACTTTTTGTCATTTCCATCACCATTTATATGCTCACCTCTTCTTTAATCGTATTTATGTCTTCATAAATATTTATCTTTGCAAGACATGCTTCAACGCATCTTCCACAGCCTACACATGAATATGTCCCGAATTTATCGACAAATGTCTTCAGTTTGCATCTGTAACGCTGTTTTAGCCTGTTTGCCCTGTTTGGCCTGAAATTATGGCCGCCAGCTACAAGGCCATAATCGGGTATCATGCAGGAATCCCATTCCCTGGATTTGATGCCGTTTTTAAAATCGAGCTTCATATCATCTGTTACATTAAAGCAAAAACAGGTCGGGCAGACAAGATTGCAGGAGCCGCAGGAAAAGCATTTGTCAGATATTTTTTCCCATAATTGTTTATTACTGTATTTTGCTTCGAAACAATCATAAAAACTATCAACTTCCACTTTAAGGTTGAATTTTTTCCTGTAATTTTCCATTACATTTTCATATTCAGCAAAATCAGCTTCAGAAACTGCATCATCATTGATTTTTGCATACTTTTTTAACAGCTCCGCTCCCTTTGGTGTTGCAACTCTTATAAAATATTTATCTGAAAGTTCTGTCATAAAAAGATCAAAGCCTGTCTTTGCATATTCAGAGCCCATCTGATGTGCAAAGTTGGTTTCAGCAGGCTCTGTGTCCATTCCGATTACAATAAGGTTCTGCCTTCTTGCGATATAATTGTCGTCAGCAAAATCTGTGGTAAAAAGCCTGTCAAGAAAGTTCATTCCATTAAGGTCCCATGCGTTTATACCGAACAGGATTATTTCTTCGGCATTTACAACCGGAGTGATGTCTATTTTCTTATCGAGATTGTATCTGACAAGTTCTTCAGTTGAGGGAAACAAAATTTTTTTTGCAGGAGGAAGAGTCGTACGCTTATAATTTACATCAATCTCATCGAAACTCTTGACAGTTACAAAATCATGAACCATACCGTTTCTTTTTTTTGGACCAATTACTTTATATCCTGCAATCAAACCGGATACAAAATCCTTGTAATCCTTTTTATCCAAAACCCTATACAGCATTTGGCTCCTTTCTTTTAATATTCTTCTTTAATATTTATTAAAATAATTCTTAACCCAAGGCCTGCCGACTTTACATAACGTAAAACAGGAACATGCAATTCCTGTTACTAAACAGGGATTTTTATGCTTGTTCCTGCCTTATTAAAAAAGAACCTGTATATGGTAAAAACTATAAACTGCAGTTTTATTGCATTTTATTTTATGAATTCAGCGACTTTTGCAAGTAACTGGTCGGGCTTAATAGTCTTTTCCAGAACAGCTTTTACCGGTAACCATGTGTTGTCAGGTTCAAATCCAAACGCAAGATTCATTTTTTCCCTTATACCTGTGATCATAATAACAGGTATTGATTTTAAAACATCATCTTTGGGAAGTTCTCTTGAAACTTCAAAACCTTCCGTGTTTTTTGTCATCATAACATCAAGTATAATAAGGTTCGGGACTATTTCCTTAGCTTTTTTAATTCCCTCGGTCCCATCCGGGGCCCACTCTACTGAATAATCCCTTGCTTCAAGAACGGTCCTGATTGAATCTACAAAATCCGGGTCATCATCGATTATTAAAATCTTTTTTCCGCTCATTATTAAATTCCTCCTGTATAATGAAACATTATCTAAAAATTCTTCTTTAATAAGATACTAAATTAATTTATTTAAAACAATCATAAAAATGATTATTTTTTTTATTTTTCCAAACTTCCTGATTTAAGGTAATCCACGATTTCAGTGATTTTTTTTGTAGTAAGTTTTTCATAAACTTTATCATTTACCATCATTACCGGAGCCAGGCCGCAGCAGCCAAGGCAGTACTTTGCTTCTATTGTAAACAGCCCGTCCTGTGTGGTTTCATTTAAGCTGATACCAAGTAGTTCTTTGAGTTTATTTAATACCCTTTTTGACCCTTTTACATAACATGCCGTACCAAGGCAAATGGATACCACATATTTACCCCGGGGTTTTAATGTAAAATAATGATAAAATGTAACAATTCCCCATATCCTTGCAGTCGGTATTCCCATGTGTGAGCTTATTGTATCAATTGCCTCATCGCTTATGTATCCATATATTTCCTGGGCTTTATGCAATATTGACATAAGTGCGGCATTATAATAGCCTCTGTCGTGTTTTTCATTTATAAAGTTTATAAGCTCAGTTTGCATTTCGCTGCCTGTGGCAACTTCCTGTTGCCCTGTTATAGTCTCCATTTTCTTCACCTCACAAAAATTATAAAAATTGTAATATTTAAACACTATTTCCTGTAAATGCCCTGCGGGTATTTTTTCGAATAATGTGTATGCAGTATCTTATGGGATTTCGGGCCAAGCGGCCTTTCAAAGAATTCCTTGTAAATTCTCTGGATTTCCGGATTCTCATGGCTCCTCCTGATTGTTTTTGCCCTGTCGAGCCCGTAAAGAACACTCGCACGTTTTTTCAGGAGCTCTTCATCCAGCGCAACATATTCTGAGCCTGCATAAGGCTGGCCGCCGCCATTTATGCAACCGCCCGGGCAGGACATGATTTCTATGAAATGATATCTTGAAGGATCCTTTTTAACTATGCCAAGTATTTCATTGGCATTTCCTATTCCGTGTGCAACAGCGACTTTTACTTCTTTTTCACCCATTTTAACGGTCGCTTCCTTTATGCCTTTAAATCCCCTTATATCATTAAATTCAATATCTATTATGGATTCGCCCATATAGAGCTCGTAGGCCGTCCTTAAAGCTGCTTCCATAACTCCGCCTGTTACACCGAAAATAGTTGCTGCACCGCTTGAAAACCCGAACATATTATCAAACTCTTCAGGCTCTGTTTTTGTAAGGTCTATGCCGGCAGATTTAATCATCCAGGCAATTTCCCTTGTGGTTACCACTATATCTGTCAACTTGTTTCCGTCCAGGGCAAGCTCTTCCCTTTCAGCTTCATATTTTTTTGCCGTACATGGCATTATTGCCACGCTTAATATATCTTTAGGATCAATTCCTCTTTTTTGCGCATAATATGTCTTTATAACTGAACTCTGCATGCTCATCGGGGACTTGCAGGTGGATATATTCGGCAATATTTCAGGATGGAACTGTTCTGCATATTTTATCCATGCCGGGGAACATGATGTTATCATCGGCAATACTCCCTTATTTGTCAGCCTGTCAAGAAACTCATAACCTTCCTCCATTATTGTAAGGTCGGCGCTGAACTGGGTATCAAACACCAGATCAAAACCAAGCTTCCTGAGAGCTGCTACAAGCTGCTTTTCCATATTTGTCCCTGCAGGCAGGCCGAATGCCTCACCTATTGCCGCTCTTACTGCCGGGGCCACCTGGACAATTTTCAGTTTTTTGTCATCGGAAAGTTCTTTAAAAAGCTCTACTGTATAATACTTCTCTGAAAGAGCCGCCGTCGGGCACACATTGATGCACTGTCCGCAGTTAATGCATACAGAACTGTTTATCGGCGAGTTGAATGCTGTCATTACAACACTGTTAAAGCCCCTGTTTGCATAATTTATGGCATTTACTCCCTGTATTTCACTGCAGAGCCTTACACATCTTCCACACAGGATACATTTATTTGGATCCCTTGATAATGAAGGCGAGGAAAGGTCTATATCATATTTTTTCTTCTCACCCGTAAAATGCCTTTTCTTTATTCCAATGGATCTTGCAATCGCCTGCAGTTCACAATTGCCATCCCTCTCACATGTATTGCAGTCAACAGGATGGTTGTCCAGCAGAAGTTCAAGCAGGTCCCGCCTTGCTTTCCTCAAGTCTGCTGTATTTGTCTTTATTTTCATGCCTTCTGCTACTTTTGTGGTACAGCTTGTCACATAATTACGGGCTCCTTCAAGCTCGACAATACATATCCTGCATGCTCCTTCAACAGACAGTTTTGGATGGTAACAGAGCCTTGGGATATAAAAACCTATTTTATCCAGGGCCTGCATAATAGTCTGGCCGGATTCCACATTGTATTCTTTATTATTTACATTTATTGTTACGGCGCCGTTCATTATTCTTTTTCCTCCTTGTCACATCGCAGGCAATGCTTTGCTTCGCACACTGCTGCTGCCATTGAAAAACCCAGCTCAGTTTCAATAAAATTATTTATCCTGTCTTTTACGTCAAGCATAGGCATTTCAAACCTTTGTAAACTTTCTATCTCCTCTTCTGACATTTCCATCAATGGTACATCCATAGCTGGCTTTGTTACACTGTAATGCCTTACCAGGGGTTCGCCTTTTATATATTTATCAATCATCTCTGCTGCAATCATGCCGTGAGACATAGCTTCTGTTACCGTCTTCGGGCCGAGAACTACATCTCCTCCTGCAAATATCCCTTCGGTCCCGCAGTAAAGTGTTTCCCCGTCGACTTCAATAGTGTTCCATTTTGACAGCTTTAAATGTCTGGCAGCTTCGCCGGAAATTAACTGGCCGATGTCCGGTTCCTGGCTTATTGCAGGTACCAGCGTGTCAATATCAATAGTAAACCCGGAACCCTCTACGGGAACCGGCTTTCTCCTGCCGCTCCTGTCGACATCGCCAAGCTCCATTCTTATACATTCAAGCCTTGACACCCTGCCTTTTTCAGTAATTACCTTTACCGGAGCAACAAGAAACTGTATGTCTATCCCCTCAGCAATAGCTTCATCGACTTCTTCTTCCCACGCAGGCATCTCACTCTTTGTCCTTCTATACAGAAGAACTGCTTTTTTACCCAGCCTGTTTATTGTCCTTACTGCATCTATTGCAGCGTTTCCACCGCCTATAACTGCTGCACTTTGTCCTATATCAGGCTTTCTTCCAAGATTGATCTCCCTTAAAAGATCCACTGCGTCTATAACACCTTTTGAATCTTCCCCCGGTATTTTAAGTTTTAAACCTTTATGGGCTCCTGCTGCAATAAAGATTGCCTTGAAATCCTTCCTGAGGTCCTCAAGCTTTATGTTTTTCCCGATTTCTGTATTTAACTTTATTTCTATTCCAAGTTTTTTTAAATTATCGATTTCAAATGCAAGCAGCGATTTTGGAAGCCTGTACTGCGGAATAGCAACTGCAAGCATTCCTCCTGCTACCGGAAGTTTTTCAAAAACAGTGACTTTATAACCCGACATGGCAAGATCGTGGGCACATGCAAGCCCTGCGGGTCCTGAGCCTATTACGGCGACTTTTTCATCCCGTTTTGTAATAGCGCCTGCTTTTAAACCAAGCTTATTTTCCATAGCATAATCTGTAAGGAATCTTTTAAGCTCCCTTATTGCAATCGGCCTGTCTATATCGCCCCTCCTGCACTTGCTTTCACATGGATGATGGCAAACCCTCCCGCAGATTACCGGGAGAGGATTTTCACGGTAAAGTATTTCCACCGCTTCATCTATTTTTTCCCGGGCAATAAGTCCTATATATGAAGGAGCACCGCTTCCTCCCAGGAAGCATGCATGCTGGCACGGAGAAGATATTATACCTTTGCATACTGCAGCCGGACATTTTTTATATTTCACATGTGCGTCGTACTCATTTTTAAAATAACGCATCGTAGTCAGAACCGGATTTGGAGCAGATTGTCCAAGCCCGCAAAGTGAAGTTTTTTTAATCAGGTTCGCAAGCCTTTCCAGTTTTTCGATATCTGACTGCTCACCTTCCCCGGAAGTTATCCTGGTCAATATTTCAAGCATCCTTTTAGTGCCTTCCCTGCATGGCGTGCATTTGCCACAGGATTCATTCTGGGTAAATTCCAGGAAGTATCTTGCAACGTCTATCATGCAGTCATCTTCATCAAGTACTATCATGCCTCCTGAACCCATTATTGAGCCCAGTGCATTAAGCGAATCATAATCAACGGTCCTGTCCAGGAACTCTTCGGGTATGCAGCCCCCTGAGGGCCCGCCTGTAAGAACTGCCTTGAATTTTTTACCGTCTTTTATCCCGCCCCCGATGTCATATATTATTTCACGCAGGGTTATTCCCATCGGGACCTCAATAAGGCCTGTGTTATTTACTTTTCCTGCCAGCGCAAACACTTTGGTGCCCTTGCTGTCACTGGTCCCGATTGAAGCAAAACTTTCATATCCGTCAAGGATGATAACGCCGATATTTGCAAATGTCTCAACATTATTAATAAGTGTCGGTTTTCCCCAGAGACCGTGAACAGAAGGATAAGGAGGTTTGGTTGTTGGTGTGCCCCTTCCGCCCTCGATTGAATGTATAAGCGCAGTTTCTTCGCCGCAGACAAAAGCTCCTGCCCCGAGTACCAGTTCCACATCAAAATCATATCCGGTTCCCAGAATGTTTTTGCCAAGAAATCCGTATGCCTTTGCATCTTTTATAGCTTTTTTCAGCCTGTCTATGGCCAGCGGATATTCTGCTCTTATATACACAAAACCTTTTTTTGCGCCTACTGCATATCCTGCGATAATCATACCTTCAAGCACTATATGCGGATCGCCTTCAAGTGCGCTCCTGTCCATAAAAGCGCCGGGGTCGCCTTCGTCTGCATTGCATATAACATATTTTTCAGTTTCATTTTCATCTGCAACAAGCTTCCACTTCAGGCCCGTATAAAAACCGCCGCCGCCCCTGCCTCGCAAGCCTGATTTTGTAACTTCTTCTATCACCTGGCCCGGGGTATACCCTGTCAGCACCTTTGCCAGTGCCTCATAACCCCTTACTGAAAGGTAGTCTTCCATGCTTTCAGGATCTATTATCCCGCAATTACGAAGTGTTATTCTTTTCTGTTTCTTAAAGAAATCAACATTTCCAAATACAAATTTTGACCTGTCAGTAAGCATGAACGGGTCAGTTTTAAGTTCAGGGGTCCGCTCTTCAGACCTGGCACTGTTTTCAAGAATATGTTTTTTTATTATTTCTTTTACTTTTGCTGTGTCCACATTTATATATTTGAAAGGCACTTTTCCTGCCTGCAATACTTCAACAGTAGGTTCAAGGTTGCACCTGCCCGCGCAGCCTTTCTGTTTAAGCTGTATGTCGGTGATTTTGTTTTCTTTAATTTCTTCCTGGAAAGTGTCCCATATTTCCCTGCTTCCTGCAGCAATCTCACAGGTGGACATTCCGACATATACCCTTGTGGAAGAAAGCAAACCGTTTTCTATCAGTTTCTGGATTGCTTCCTGTCGGACACTTTTCAGATTTTCCATCGCTGTTGCCATTTTTTAAACCCTTTCTATCTCAAAAATAAATTCATTTCCATCTTCATGAGCCTCAAACCAGATATTTCCGCCAAGATTTCTGACAATATCATAAGTTATAAAGAGCCCAAGGCCCGTACCTTTTATTCTTATATGCTCCTCGGCACCTATCCTTGAAAATTTCCTGAATAGTCTCTGTTTATCTTCTTCTTTGATTGGTATACCGGTATTAAATACAAAAAACCTGACCTTTTTTTCAAATTCCTTAACGTCAAGGACAATTGTCCCTCCGGCATGCCCGTATTTTATTGCATTGCTTACCAGATTATTAAATACAGTAAGTAAAAGTGTCCTGTCCGTATTTACGACAAGGTCATCAGGTATTTTATTATCAAATACCAGCTTGTTATCATAAATTTCTGACATGAATGCATCTTCAACTTCACTTAATATATCTGCGTTTATCCTTACAGGAGCCTTCCTGACAGTTACCATGCCTTCCTGTATGCGCGAAATATCAAGAAAATCCCTTATTGTCGATTCAAGGCGCTTTAAGTTCCTTATAGTAGACTCTATGTTTGCCCGCTGTTTGAAATTAAGCATTCCAAGCAGGCCATCCCTTATTGCATACACGCTCATTATTGTCGAGCCTAG
>CAZGTW010000033.1:0-2490 GCA_964528815.1 uncultured Actinomycetota bacterium
AGCCGGAGCTGACAATAGAAATGCAAATAGACTTGCAGAGGCACTTGTGTCTGCCCATCTTTCAGGAATGGATACCCATGGCATATGGCATCTGCCCGGCTATGTGGAACTTATTAAATCAGGAGAAATAATTCCAGATGCCTGGCCGGAAGTTCTAAAGGAAAAAACAAATTCTGCACTAGTTAAGGGCAATTTTACATTTGGGCATGTTACTGCAAAAGTAGCTATGGAGGTTGCAATAAAAAAAGCATTAAGAAATGACATGGCTATTGTAAGTGGCGTGCAGGTATTCCATACAGGCAGACTTGGTGAATATATGGAGATGGCAGTGGAAAAAAACCTTATTTCCCTTATGTTTAGCGGAGGTTTTGCAGAGGAATTACCCGCAGCAATGCCTTTTGGCGGAGCAGAAAGGGTTCTGCATACAAATCCAATGGCAATGGGCATTCCAGCTGGCAGCGAGGATCCTATGGTTGCAGATTTTGCAACAACAGCCATATCGGGTATGAAGATTAATTTTGCAAAAGAACAAAATATAGACCTGCCCCCAGACTGTATAGTAGATAACCAGGGCAGACCAACATGCAATCCTGATGATTTTTATGCCGGTGGAGGCCATATCCCATTTGGTGGCCATAAAGGTTATGCGCTTATGCTTGCCAATGAGTTTCTGGGCAGAATATTTGCAGATGCTGATGAGTACGCTGATAAGAAATATTGCGGTCCCATATGCAGGCATTCCGGTTTTACAATGCTTGTATTTAAGCCTGATATATTCATTACGCATGAAGAATATGGAATCCTTATGGATGATATGATAAGGCGCATTAAAAAAGTCAAACCTGCACCGGGGTTTAAAAAAGTATTAATACCAGGAGACATAGAAAGAGAAAGCAGAAAAGAAAGGCTTCTAAATGGCATACCTGTTGAGGAAAGCACGTGGGATAAAGTTAAAAACCTTGCAGAGTCGCTTGGCATAAAAAAAATATAAAGGATTTAATGAAATGAATACATATTCAAAAAAATATATAGATGAGCTTAAAAAGTTTGATACGGCCACAATTTCAAACAGCATTGAAAAGTTTAAAGTAAGAGACGATACAACCGGATATTCATCAATGGAGCTTAAATGCCTGACACCTGAAAACAAACCCATGGTGGGTTATGCTATTACAGCAACAGTGGATACCACAACACCGGGGCCAATCAAGTCAAGATATGAAAAACTTGCTGAATTGTATGGATTGATTTATAAAAAAGACGGGCCATCAGTAATAGTTATAAAACATGTCGGCTCTAACAGGTTAAGAAGCTGCTGTTTTGGTGATATGAGCTCAAAGGCAGCCCAAAGACTTGGTGCAGCAGGTCTTGTAACTGATTGCGGCATAAGGGATTTGGGTGGAATAAAAAAGAGAGCAAAGGACTTTTGTGTTTTTGCTTCAGGAATTGTTCCCTCACACGGATATGGAAATTTTATTGAAATAGGTGTTACCGTTTCCATATTTGGGCTGATAATTAAACCTGGAGATCTGCTTCATGGAGATGAGAATGGATTAATAAAAATACCCGAAGATAAAATAGAAATCATGAAAATACTGGAAGAGGCAAAAAATATCATAAAGCAGGAAGAAGAGATATTTGATTACCTTGACAAGGAAAAAATAGATTTAAAAATGATACAAAATATGTTAGCACCTAAAGACTGATTGATTGTTATATAGTGATATGAAAAAGGAGGAAAATTGTGGATTTAGATTTTAATAATAAAGTAGTAATAGTTACAGGTGGAACAGTTGGGATTGGGTATGAGATATGTAAGGCATTTTTAGAAAATGGAGCAAAGGTAGTCTTAACCAGCCGTCACACTGATGAAGGGAAAAAAGTAGAAGCCGAATTTAAGAAGATTAATAATAACTGTCTTCACGTAAGGTGTGATTCTCAAAGCGAAGAAGATATAAAAAATTTAATAAATATAACCATTAATAACTATTCAAAAATAGATATCCTGGTAAATAATGCAGCTGTGTATATTTATAAAATTATGGAAGAATGCACTCAGGAAGAATTTGATTTTATGTATAGAGTAAATTTAAGAGGATATTTCTTTCACTGTAAATATGCAATTAGCTATTTAAAAAAAACTAAGGGTAATATTGTAAATGTATCATCTGTTATTGGTGAAAGGGGGCAGTACTATAAATCATTATATTGTGCTACAAAAGCAGGCATAACTGGTTTTACAAAAGCATTGGCTCTTGATTATGCAAAAGATGGTATCAGGGCAAATGTGGTACTGCCAGGAGCAATAGATACTGATTCTTCAAATATTGGCAGGCAAGGAAACAAATTAGATTATCCTCAAGAGTTATTTGAGATAGGCCCAAAATTACAACCGCTTGGGAGAAAATTATGCACAACCGAAGAAGTCGCATATAGCGTACTTGTTCTAGCAAGTGATTTTGCAAGCGGGATTACTGGAACAACACTAGT
>CAZGTW010000033.1:2590-4944 GCA_964528815.1 uncultured Actinomycetota bacterium
AAAAAAATGATTGCATTTATTTTTAGTGGAGGTTTTTCTGAAATAGCGCCAATTACTATTCCATATGGCGGCAAAGGACCGGTTTTAAGTACAAATCCTTTTGCTTTCGGGTTCCCGGTTGATAATAGTTCGAATATTATTTGTGATTTTGCCACTACAAATATTGCAGGTTCGAAAATAATTAAGGCTTACAATGAAAATAAAGAACTTCCGGATGGCTGCCTGGTTAATAATGAAGGCAATTATGTAAAGAATCCTACTGAGTTTATTAAGGGCTCTGCCTGGCTTGTACCATTTGGGGAGCATAAAGGTTACTCCATAATGCTGGCCAATGAATTTATTGGTGGGGTAGTATCTTCAGCAAAGCTTTTTTCAGAAGCTCCCTTTGGAGGCAAAACACTGGGCAAAAGTGGGTTTACTATTATTGTTTTCAAGACATCTTTATTCACATTATACGAAGATTATTACAGGAGAATGAAAGAATTAATAAATAAGATAAGAAAATCAAAACCTGCGCCTGGTTTTAAAAAAGTAATGCTACCGGGTGATAAAGAAAGAGAAATATACAATGATAGAATAAAGAACGGTATTCCTGTTTCAGATGAATTGTGGAGTAAAATAAATGACTTAATAGCATCCATAAAATTTTAAATATAGAAAGGTAAAAAATGATTGTAAACTACAGCATGACTCCAAAAAGAAGGCTTCTTTCTGCTATATTTGGCGGCAGGATTGACAGGCTGCCGGTTGCAAGCGCTACATCCATTACCACCCATGAACAGGAAGTAAGCACTCAAATCTTTTTCCCGGATGCGCATATTGACGGCAGGAAAATGGCTAAACTTGCAGCAGCCGGCTACGAGGTGTTGGGTTATGATTGCATCTATCCCCCCTTTAGCGTTATAACAGAAGCAGCGGCCCTGGGCGCTGAAATGAACTGGGGAGATGAAAAAAATATGCCCACTGTAAAAAAAGCAATATGGAAAGACCCGCAAGAAATAACAATACCCGGAGATTTTACAGAAAGGCCCACAACCAAAGCTTTGCTTGAAGCAATAGGCATCTTAAAACAAAAATATGGCCATGAAGTAGCAATAATTGGAAAAGTCATGGGCCCATGGACACTTTCTTATCATATGCATGGCGTACAGGAAACCTTGATGGATTCTGTTGCTGAGCCTGATAAGCTAAGGCAATTTTTAAAAAGGTTTAAAGAAATTACTGTTCTTTTCGGAAAAGCACAAATTGCTGCAGGAGTTGATATATTACAGCTTTCTGACCACACAACAGGAGATATGACAAGTGCAGAAACTTACAGGGATTTTGTGCTTCCCCTCCATCAGGAAATATCCCAGGAACTGGGAATACCAATTGTTCTCCATATATGTGGCAACACTCTGGACAGATTGGAGTATATCTGCCAGTCAGGTTTTGACTGTTTTCACTTTGATTCAAAAGTTGATGCAAGGGAAGCAGTAAAGGCAGTAGGCGGGAGAATATCTCTTATGGGAAATATTAATAATCCTGAAATTTTGCTGAAAGGCACTCCTGAAATGGTGGAGGAAAAAACAAGGTATGCAATTGAAGCTGGCGTGCAGATTATAGGGCCTGAATGCGCAATACCGATAGTAACTCCCAATGAGAATCTTTTGGCAATTGCAAGGGCAGTAAAAGGAAAATAAGTAAAAATGGAAAAGAAAAATAATATAAGAATAAAAGACAGCATTGACAGAAAAACAATTCTTAAAGCACTAAGTATTGTAAAAAAAGGTATGGTGTTTGATCTGGGTATGGAGATAAATAGAAGGGTGTACGGACAAAATCCTGACGTCTTTCCGTATAGTTTAATATTTGAAAGTACCCCTGAAGATCTAAAAAGACAGCTTCAAGATATTGAAAAAGACTCCAAGCTGTCAGGTTCAAATGAAGTAATTATAAGCTCAATTCATTTCTCCACACACATAGACGCATTGTGCCATATTATATATGAAGATAAAGTGGCTGGAGAATTCAATTCAAAAGACATAAGGAAAAAAGACGGCTGGAAAAAGCTTGGTGCAGAAACCATCCCCCCGATAGTAGGCCGGGCAGTATTACTGGATATAGCTAAATATAAAGGAGTAGAGAAGTTAGAAGGAAGCTACAAAATTAGCCTGGAAGATATCAAGGGTTACCTTAAGGAAAAAAAGATGAATATAGAATCAGGTGATATAGCATGTATAAGGACTGGCATGTCTAAAGAATTCTACAATCCTGATTATTTAAAAGAAGGGCCCGGAGTCAGTAAAGAAGGGGCGGAGTGGCTGGCCCAAAAAGGCATATATGCTATCGGCATAGATTATGCATCAATCGAT
>CAZGTW010000033.1:5044-8489 GCA_964528815.1 uncultured Actinomycetota bacterium
CAATAAAGCACAAATTCTTTATAAGAAAGAGGACCTAAGGTTAAAAGACTGCGAAATTGCCGAGCCTGGAGAAACTGATGTGCTTATAAACATCAAAGCATGCGGTATATGCAAATCAGACATGGACTATTATTATGATGGCAGAGTTGCCGATTTTATAGTCGAAAAACCTATAGTAATTGGCCATGAAGCAAGCGGAGTCATTGTAGAAAAAGGCAGAAAAGTAAACGACATACAAGTAGGAGACAGGGTAAGCATAATACCATTAATAGGATGCAGCAGGTGCAAGTTCTGTAAAAAGGGCCAGCAAAACCTTTGTATAAACAGAAAGTTTTTAGGATGTCCTCCGGACACGCAGGGATGTTTCCAGCAGTTTTTGGTTCATCCTGCAAGTCTTGTGGCAAAAGTATCAGATAATGTTTCATTTGAGGAAGCTGCCATGATAGAGCCCTCAGCAATTGCATATAATGCCATAAAAAAAGTAGGTGGGCTAAAAGGCAGCCACAATATTGGAATAATTGGCGCAGGAAATATAGGTCTTTTGCTGGGAAAGATACTGTCTACCAATGGCAGTAACAACATCAATTTTTTTGACATAAGCCAAAATAAGCTTGATTTTGCCAGAAATGTAATTAAGGGTTCAAAAACATACCTTGTAAAAAAAGACAGCCGAATCTCTCCAGATTATCTTGATATTGCCTTTGATGTGTCCGGCTCTTCTGAAGGAATAAATATTGCAATAGAAAATATGGATTTTGGCGGGAAAATAGGACTTATTGGATGGTCCCTGGGAAACAGGGACACTAATTTGAACAATGTGGTTTTAAAAGAGATTGCTTTAGTTGGAAGCTCAAACTTTAAAATCAAAGACTTTAAGGAAGTGGCAAACCTGGTAAATACAAAAAAACTGGATTTTAGAGGGCTGTATAAAACGGGTTTTGGCATAGAAGACATATCTGATGTTTTTGAAGATATAAGAAATGGAAAGTTTGAGGAACCTAAAATAATTATTACGCTTTGATTAAAAAGATTTTTTTCTGGTTCCAGTATTTTTTTATTTACACATAAATTATCGAAGTGAAAGGCAAAAAATTTACAGAAACTGTTACCGGTTACAGTAATATAAGGAGCAATAATGGATAAGTTTATCAATAAACTGAACAGGATACAAAAAACACTATCATGCAGGCAGCCTGACAGAATACCAGTGTTTGAGCTTTTTTGGGACAAATTCATAGAAAAGTGGAAAATTGAGAAAAATTTGCCCCAGGACTGCGATATTTATAAATATTATGATATGGATCTAGCTTTTGCTGTCCCTCTAACAGATCCCAAAATAAATTCTTTAAAAATAATTGAAAAAAATGATAAACACACAGTCTTTAAAAGCGGGTACGGCTGTATTGTAAAGAAAGTACATGATATACCTATGCCACAGTTTTTAGAGTTTGAGATAAAAAATGCCAGTGAATATGAAAAATATACTTTCGATGATCCGAATATAAAACAAAGATATGAGGAGAAGTTCTATAGTATAACCGCAAACGCTGGGGATATGCTTGTAGATTCATTTATTGACCAGGTCGGCAATTATAAGAACAATATACCTGTTTGCGGTTCAGTATGTGAAGCTTATGAGAAGACTTGGAGAATAAGGGGAAATGAGGGGCTATGGATGGACCTTATTACAGACAGGCCAAAAGTGAAAAGTTTCGTAAAAAGGATTGAAGAATTTGAGACAGCTATTGGCATTAAACAAATCGAATTAGGAATTGATGTAATGTTTATAGCAGGTGATGTGGCTTATGACAGGGGATTATTCTTCTCGCCTCAGATATGGAGAGAAGTATTTATGCCGACATTAAAGAACATGTGTTCTGCCTTTAAAACTGCCAAACCTGATATTAGGATTATTTATCATGGTTGCGGGAATGCACTGGAGATATTTGATGAGCTTATTGAATGTGGAATAGACGCATATCACAGCCTGGAAGTAAAAGCCGGCATCGATGTTGTTGAATTAAAAAGAAAATACAAAGACAGGCTTGCATTTGTTGGAAATATTGATGTAAGGGATGTGCTTACTTCCTCCAGGGAAAAAATAAAAGATAGTGTAATGAGAAAGCTAAATGCTGCCAAGGGCGGTGGCTATATTCCAAGCGCAGATCACAGCATTCCAAGCAATATACCGGTGGAGAATTATGAGTATTTCCTTGAAATAATAAGAGAATACGGAAAATATCCCCTTGAACTGAAAGAGTATGATTTGAAATTGTAACCTTTAAAAAAAGGAGTTTTTTTGAACATAAGAGAAAACTTTCTAAATACAATAGAATTTAAAAACCCTGAGTGGATTCCATGCACCATAGGCATATCACCGCGATACAACAGCAGGTTCGGCAAAGAACTGGAAAAGATAAAAGAAAAATACAGCATCATATGGGAAAGGGATGCCGGCCTTCATAACTCCCTTGTATTTCAGGGAATAGGCCCGGGATGGAAAAAAGGATATTTTACAGATAGCTGGGGATGCGTCTGGCACAATGACAATGAAGGGCTTGAGGGTGTTGTAGTAGGACACCCCCTCTCAGACTGGTCATCTCTAAAAGATTACAGGCCGCCTGACCCCCTTGCAACAAGACCCAATGAATTCGGCGGTGGTGTATTTGACTGGGGAAAAATCGCCCAAGACATAAAAGAGCAGAAAAAGAACAAAAAGCTTGTCTGGGGCTGCGGTGAAAGGCTTTTTGACAGGATGTATTTCTTGAGGGGATTTACCAACCTTATGATGGATTTTGCAACAGAAGATAAAAATCTTCCCCTCCTTATTGAAATGCTTTTTGACTATGAAAAAAAACTGGTCAAAAAGTGGGTAAGCCTGGGAATTGATGCCATCTGGTTTCATACAGATATTGCCACCCAGGAAGCGCTTATGATTAGCCCGCATCATTTCAGGAAATATTTAAAACCTGCATACAAGGAACTCTTTGGCATATGCAGAAATGCAGGCACTCACGTATACCTCTCAACTGACGGAAGGGTGCTTGAAATACTTGATGATTTTATAGACTGTGCAGTTTCAATGCAGGATCCGCAGCTTGGCGCAATTAAACTTGAAGAGGTGCAAAGACATTACAAAGGAAGGATTTGCATATACCTTGATCTTGAGATGCAGAAATTTCCTTTCTGCAGTACAGACGAGATAGACAAGATGATAAAAGATGCCGTAGATATGCTGGCAAGCCCCAGGGGAGGACTTATGCTGTGGGCAGGCATATATGATGATGTCGTGCCCATTGAAAATCTTGAAGCTATTTGTAAGGCATTTATAAAATATTGTTTTTAGTAAAAGGAGAAAGAAATGAAAAAAGCAGTCCTAAAAGGAATCGGTGATATAGAGATAGTAGATGGCCCTGAGCCAATCCTAAAAGATGGGGAAGCGCTA
>CAZGTW010000033.1:8589-13621 GCA_964528815.1 uncultured Actinomycetota bacterium
AAAGTAATAATAGTAAATTAAATTTAGGGGTGACCTATGGAAAAGTTAAGCATTGAAGAAATTAATGATTTAATCAAAAAGTCATATGCAAACAGGATAAATACAATAAAGCTTCTATCCAAAGGCGATGGCCATATAGGTGGAGCATTTTCCAGCATGGATATGCTGACAGTTCTTTACAACAAGATATTAAAGATAAACCCCAAAGACCCCAATTGGGATAAAAGGGATGTATTTTTACTCTCTGCGGCCCATAAAGCAGTCGGACTATATGTGGTACTTCAGTCTGTCGGGTATTTTGAGCAGGATATACTCTGGACTTATTATGACTTAAATTCAAAAATACCCACCCATCCTGACGCAGAGCTTCTTTGCGGAATAGACTTTTCGTTTGGTTCTCTTGGGCATGGGCTGTCTGTGGGCGTTGGGATTGCGCTTGCTTTTAAAAGGCAGAAAAGTAGCCGCAGGGTATTTGTGCTTATGGGTGATGGTGAGGCATGTGAGGGCTCTGTGTGGGAGGCGGCAATTGCAGCTTCAACCTATAAACTTGACAATCTTACAGCAATTATAGACGTAAACAAGCTTGCCTGTGAGGACTTTATAGAAAACCAGGTAAACATATTGCCCTATGAGGACAAATACAGGGACTTTGGATGGGCTGTAAAAACTGTCGATGCACATAATATAGGGCAGATATATTCAACATTTAAAGAGGTTCCTTTCAGTAAAGATAAGCCAAACTGCATAATTGCAAATTCAGTCAAGGCAAAGGGAGTGAGTTTCTGTGAAAACAGCTGCAGTTACCATCACTGGGCGCCGGATGAGCAAGGTGTTAAAAAAGCAATAGAGAGCATTAAAGAAAATCTTGAAAAGGAGCTTAAAAATGTCAGTTGAAATTAATGATAAATCTTTGAAAAACCCTGTTGAAGTGTTTGGAAGGGCTCTTGTTGAACTTGCAGAGACTGATGAAAGGGTGGCTCTTGTAAGCGCAGATTCATATAAGGGAGGCGGAGGAGCTGAATTTAAAAAAAGGTTTCCTGAGAGGTTTTTTGAGTTCGGCATATGTGAGCAAAATGCTGCAAGCGTATCAGGAGGCCTTGCCTGGGCAGGCTATAAGCCCTTCTGGTCAACAATTGCCACCTTTGCAACAATGAGGTGCTTTGAGCAGATAAGAAATGATATTGTAAGGCCAAGGCTAAATGTTGCAATTTGCGGAAGAGCAGCTGGACTCTCATACAGCACTCAGGGGCCAACTCATCTTTCCATCGATGAGATGGGAATATTAAGGACTCTTCCGGGCATGGTTGTAGTTGCGCCTGCAGATGATCTTGATATGAGAAATACTGTATTTGAAGCAGTAAAACTTGAAGGGCCGATTTATTTCAGGAAGCAGAAACTAATGCTTCCCAGGGTAAATCCCAATGATTATGAATTTAAGTTTGGAAAAGGGGTGGAACTTAAAGAGGGACAAGACATTACTGTAATAGCTTGCGGCTCAATGGTAAGCGTGGGGCTTTGTGTATCTGATCTTCTTGCAAAAGATAAAATAAGCGCAGGCGTTATTAATATGCATACCATAAAGCCCATAGATAAGGACCTTGTAATAAGGTGTGCAAAAAAGACAGGCCTTATTGTAAGTCTTGAGGAGCATACAGTGTTTAACGGCCTTGGCAGTGCAGTAGCTGACGTATTGTCAACTGAGTGCCCCACAAGGCTGATTAAATTCGGCTTTGAAGACAAGTGGCCCGTAGATGGGGGCATATGGGAAGAAGTCATGGATTTTCATGGACTATCAGCACAAAAGATTGCCGGCAGGATAAAGCAATGTTTATAGGAAATAACAATTTCCCGGTCAAAATAAATAAAGACGCCTCCTTTGGTTTTGGCGACAGGATAGGTATTGCAACCCCAATACATGCAGGATTTGCAAAAAAATATGACATATTTCCCGTGTTTGCACAGCAGTCTGCAAGAGAGATATCAAGCATTGGAAGGACCTGCCAGGATGTACTAAAAAATGCAAGACAAGGAGTGCAAAAAAGCTCATATAAGGGCAGCTGGGGAGCAGATGCTGACCATATAAGAAATAAAGAATGGCTGCTTAAGTTTCTTGACAATGATTTTATGCCCTATTCCATGTTTACAATTGACACATTTGACTGCATGGATATTGCCGGGCCGGCACCAAACGACAGTAGTTTTAAAAAAAGGCTTAAAAGGGCAGAAAAATATACAGGAAAAGCATATACTTTCTCAAAATACAGGATCACTTATACCCATGACAGCATATATAAAATAGTGTTAAAGTATTATAGGGCCATTGATTTTTTAATTGAATGCTACAGAACAATAAAGCAAAAAATAGCTGAATTTGATTTTGAGCCTGCCTTTGATGAAAAAGGCATAGATACAAGCCCTGAGGAACATTTCTATCTTGCTTCAGAACTTACAGATGAGGGCATAAACTTTACTACTTTTGCCCCAAAATTTCCCGGTTTATTTGAAAAAGCAATAGACTATATAGGCGATGTAGATAATTTTATCTGCAATTTAAAGATACACAAAGAGATAGCAGACTGTTTTTTAAGTTACAGGCTAAGCCTTCATTCAGCTGATGATAAATTAAAGGTAATTGGCCTCTTTGCCCAAATTCTTGAGGGCAGGTTTCATATAAAGACATCAGGTTCTGAATGGATGGAGGCACTAAGGACATTGTCGCAATGTAACAGGGAATTATTTGACATGATACTTAATCTGGCAGTTACAAATGCAGAAAAAAATATCAAAGCATATTATTTAACCCTTGATATAAATAAGATAAAAAGTCTTATAAAGACAAGCAGTTCGGAAAGTTTAATAGATATATCTGAGACCCGCCAGCTTTTGCATACCTCTTATGGCACCGTACTAGGAAAATATTTAGATGAAATAAAAAGCAGCCTTTCTTCAAATGAGGAAATGTTTACAAACAATGTCATAAGTAATTACCAGAGATATTTTGATGCAATATACTAAAATTATAGATTCTTTTCAGGGTTTAGTTACTTTACCAGGAAAAATTTTAAAAATATTTAACATAGATTTCAGGAGGAATTATGACACTGGGAATAAATGCAGTAGATAAGGAAGTCCGCATTGATTTTGACAAGTTAAGAAAAGACAGGACTGGCAGGATAAAGAAGTCTTTAGAAAAATCAAAACTTGGCTCACTTCTGTTTTTTGACTTTGACAACATAAGGTATACAACAAGCTCAACTCTTGGTGAATGGTCAAGAGATAAGCTTGGAATATACAGCCTGCTTCCCAAGGGATGCGACCCCATACTTTTTACCATAGGTAGTGCAGTGCCTTTAAAACAGAGATACTGCCCCTGGCTTGGCGACAATATTAAAGTTTCAACAAGCTCAATGAAGGGAGCCATTCCCCCTGAAGTGGGAATAACCAAAAAACTGGCTAATGAAATATATGAAATCCTTAAGAAAAACGGCCTTGAAAAAGAGCCGGTTGGAATTGATATTTCAAATTATCCAATAATAGAGGAGCTCCAAAAGGCAGGACTTACCGTTGCAGACGGCCACCAGGTAGCTCTTGATGCAAGGGAAGTAAAAACTGATGAAGAGATAAAGCTTATGGAGCTATCCTGTGCAATTGCTGACGGGGCCTTCTATGAGGTAAAAAACTTCATCAAGCCTGGGGTAAGGGAAAATGAGATAGTGGCCCTTGTAAATAAGATTATGTTTGAAAGGGGATGCGACCTTGTTGAATGTGTAAATGTTGAGTCAGGAGAAAGGAGCAACCCCCACTCCCATGAATTCTCAGACAGGATGATAAGGCCGGGAGATGTTGTGTATCTTGATATTATGGCAAGCTACATGGGTTACCGCACATGCTACTACAGGACCTTTTTTGTAGGAAAACCAACAAAGGTGCAAAAGGAGGCATACAAGGTGGCCCTTGATTGGTTAAATAAGGCAATTGAAGCTGTTGGCCCCAATAAAAGCACTGCAGATATTGCAAAAGCATTTCCCAAGGCGGAAGACTTTGGCTACAGGGATGAAAAGTCTGCCATGTGCCTTCAGTGGGGACATGGCATCGGTCTTGGCCTTTATGAAAGGCCTATTATATCAAGGCTGTATTCAATTGATTACCCCTATCCTCTAGTAAAGGGAAGCACCTTTGCCCTTGAAACATTTGCAGAGGCAGGGGACGGTATAAATGGTGTCAGGCTTGAAGAGATGGTTGTTGTAACGGAAAAAGGCAGAAATGTAATAACAAAATATCCAATAGATGATTTTGATGCAATTAGCTGCTGGTAAAATAATTAAGAAAAGGTGGTGGCAAAATGAATATCATAGAAAGATTTAGGCTTGACGGCAAAAAAGCCCTTGTAACCGGTGCAGGAAGCGGCATAGGCAAAGGGTATGCGCTCTGCCTTGCACAGGCAGGGGCAGATGTTGCAGTTATAGACATTGATTTAAGAAAAGCAAAAGATGTCTATCAGCAAATAAAGGATATGGGCAGGGACTGCCTGGCAATAGAAGCAGATATAAGCATCCATGAGCAGATAAAGAAAATGATGCAGGAAATCTTAAATAAGTGGGCCAGGCTTGATATTGCAGTAAACAATGTAGGAATCTCCATATGGGGAAATGCAGAATCTTTCCCGGTCAAAGACTGGGACAGGGTAATGGACATAGACTTAAAGGGAAATTTCTTATGCGCCCAGGAAGAGGGAAAAGTAATGATAGGCCAGAAATACGGCAAAATTATCTTTACTGCTTCCATGACCGGAAATGTAATACTAAAACCACAGTTTCAAATATCTATGAGCATTGCCAAAGCTGCAGAACAGCATATGACAAGATGCCTTGCAGCCGAGTGGGCAAAATATGGAATAAGGGTAAACTGCATAAGCCCGGGCTATATATTGACTCCGGCACTTGAAGCCCCGGATTTAAAGCCCAATATTAATTACTGGACCGGGCTTACTCCCGTGGGAAGGCTGGGGGAAGTGGAAGACCTGCAGGGTGCT
>CAZGTW010000034.1:0-2186 GCA_964528815.1 uncultured Actinomycetota bacterium
CAAATTTTTATTGCCCGCCTGTTTTTGCACTTATTTTATTGAAACAAAACCCGAATCTTCACCTATTGCCTGGCCCTCATCGCTAAGCATGAAGTCCACAAAAGCTGCTGCTATGTCAGAGTACCTGTTGCCGTCTGCGTATACAAACAGGTCCCTTGCAATCGGGTAGCTTTTATCTTTTACAGTATCGACCGTCGGCATTATTGCTTCTGTGCCGTCTTCAGCAATTACAGCCACAGTATTGGCTTTTCCGCTGACACCTTCGAGATAACCAAGACCTATATAACCAATGCAATTATCATTACCGGAAACCTGGTTTGAAACATCTGCATTTGACTGGAGCCTGAGTATCATATCTCCGTAATCATTGTCTTTTAAAGTCTTATTTAATTGTACGACCCTTTCCAGGAAATATTCCCCTGTTCCTGATGCACTATCTCTTCCTGCTGCAACTATATCTGCATCCGGACCGCCGACTTCTTTCCAGTTTGTTATTTTGCCTGTAAATATGTCTGAAAGCTGGTTAATTGAAATTTCAGTTATTTCTATATTCTTGCTGACTATAACTGCTATCCCATCATAGAGAACCATGAATTCCCTGACATCTGCGCCGGCATTTTTAGCATCTTCTGCTTCTTCATCTTTTATCTTTCTTGATGAGTTGCCAAGGTCATTGGTCCCATTTATCATATCAGCAATTCCTACACCGGAACCCCCGCCGTTAACTGTTATTTCTCCTCCGTATTTTGCCATGAAAGCATCTGCCCAAGCCTGTGAGACTTCAAGAAGTGTGGTTGAGCCGGAAATAACAAGTGATTTGCCTTCGAATTGCATAGCTGCTTCAGTTTCTTCGGCGGCAGCTGTTTGGGCTGCAGTTGTTGCTGCTGCAGTAGTTTCCTCTGCCATTGTGGTTTCAGCAGCAGTTTCGGCTGTATTTGCACCGCAGCCGGTCATAAATAATATTGAAACCAGCAGTGCACCTGTTATGGCCATTACCGATAATAACCATATTTTTGATCTTTTCCTTAACATTTTTTCTCCTTTTCTTTTTAACCGGTTCATTTTTTTCCTCTTTTTTTAACCCGGTTAATAATTTAATGATTTTTTAATTAGAAGCCTTATTTAAACAGCTTCCCGAGTATTTTATAGTAAGGAAATGATTTTATGTTAAAAAGAAGTGAAATAAATATTAAAAAAATATTAAAAAATATTTTTTCCGGGCATTATTATTAAGAAGTCATTCTTGGAATAAATCCAATAAATTAAATCAGGACTATCTTTGCCGTTTCTGCAATATTGTTAATAAAAATTTAACAATTAATTAAAAATAATTTAACAATTTTTCATACAGTTTGGTTATTATATTATTAGTTCATATTAATCTTAATAGCAATTTTGCAGCCCTATCCGCAGTAAAAATATTTAAAAACTATTGCCTCAAAAAGTATTTATCAATTTTTCAAGGCAGGCAATATAATGAATAAAAGGGATAAGCTTGAAAAAAATATAAAAAATATCATTTTGTCAGAAGAGTATATTAAACTCCTTCAAAAACTGGGATTCAGCCAGGTCTTCATCCTTAAGGAACAGGTAAGAAAACAGAAAGAGTGCATTGATTATTTAATAGAAAAAATTGCAATGGCAAAGATAAGCAGGGACTTTCTGCTGGAGGATAAATTAGCCTCATAAATATAATAATTAAACTCTCAATGCAGCTCTGAGTAAAACTGCATGTAATTCATAACATCTGTTTTGGTAAGCATTCCCTTTATCCTGCCTCCGGCCATTACAACAAGGTGCCCGCTGTTTGATTTTGTCATTTGTTTTATTGCCTCAGAGACTTCCATATCTTCCGGTGCTATTTCAGCATCTGAAATTGATTTTACAATTTCACCGACAGTTATGATGTTCCACTCATCTTTGGGGAAAGCTTTTATATCATGTATTGATATCACACCGATAAGTTTTTTTGAATGGATGTTTGTTATTACCGGAAACCTTGAAAACCTGTATTTCATAAAGAAATCATCTACAAGTTCCTGAATTGTCGTTTCCTGGACTACGGTTACTATATCCTCGCTAACTATATCCTTTACTTTTACACCTTTTATGGAAGTATCAAAAATAAGCTGCCTGTAGCTCATATAAGCGGCTGACTGCAGGAACCATCCTATTAGCGCAAACCA
>CAZGTW010000034.1:2286-13371 GCA_964528815.1 uncultured Actinomycetota bacterium
CTTGCAACAGGGCCCGCTATTGCCATTACAAATTCTTTTGCAGGAGTGTCCGGTTCTTTCTCTATTTCTGCCATACCGCCAAATATCCATAAAGATATCCTGTTTACCTCTATTCCCTTGCTTTTAGCAATAAGCGAATGGCAAAGCTCATGTACAAGTACTGAAAAGAAAAACAAAAGAACTGTAATAATGGTAATTAAAGCAATTATGCCTGCATTGAGTTCCGGAAGCAGTTGCGGAAAATATGAAAACCCGAAATAATATGCAAGTATGGCAAAAATAAGAAACCAGCTGTAATCAAGCCTTATTTCAATTCCCGCGATTTTAAATAATTTCAAGGATGTCTTAAACATTTGGGCCCCCTTTAAATTAACTTTTACTTTATTAAAAGCTTTGTATTAAAGAAAAACCTGATAAACAGTAAAATGTGTTATTTTTTTAAATTAACTTTGGCACTTTTAAAAATAAAGATTCCTGTATTATATTATATAATATTTCATGGATTGTAATGCCAAATTTGGGACAAACTTTTTAATTAGTATGAAATAAATATGGGAAAAACTTACAAAAGGCAAACTGATATAAAATTTGTTGCAGATATTATGGTCGGAAAACTTGCAAGATACCTGAGGATGTGTGGCTTTGATGTAGTTTATGACAACTATTTTGATGATGCAAAGATTGTCGAAATTGCCATGCAGCAGTCAAGGATAATTCTTACAAGAGATGCGCTGATGCTCAAGAGGCGTGAGTGCAGCAGCAATGCAGTAAAATCCATTTTTATTAAAAGCACCAGGCTTGCAGAACAGCTGTCACAGTTAAAAGACGAGCTTGGCCTCACAATTGAACCTGATCTTATACGCTGCATAGAATGCAATACAGTCCTGCAGGATATAGAAAAGGTATGTGTAAAAGACAAGGTGCCGGCTTATGTATATGAGACACAGAAATCTTTTATGTTCTGCCCTTCATGTATCAAGTATTACTGGAGGGGCACGCATTATGAGAATATAAAGAAATACTTTGATAAGATAAAAGCCAAATAAACTGTAAATAATACCGGTATGCTGGACCGGTATTTGACTAACCATAGAAGCTGTTCTATCATTAATTATCATTTAAAGAAATTAAGGGACCGTACATGAGATTTTTAAAGAAAACCTTATCAGGGGTCTTAAATTTTTTTTATGGCATACCCCGATTTGTCATCATAAATTCATACAGGATGACATTAAGAATTAAAATATTCGGCTTTAAAAAAATACCCCGGGAACATTCTGCGATTTTTGCATTCAATCATACAAACGGTGCAGACCCTTTTATTGTCTTAAGTACAATCAGGAAAAAGATATATTTTTTAACTGACAGTGAAAGATTCAGCAACAGACTCACTTCTTTTTTCATGAGAAGATTTACAAACAGCATCCCTGTTTTTAAGAAGGAATTTAATAAGAATTTTAAAAGTTTCAAGGAGCTTTTCGATATATCTAAAGGAAAAAAAATCTTTTTTGGCATTTTCCCTGAAGGGGAGCTTTTTAAAAATGATATTTTTGGAAAATTTAAAAATGGTGCCGCATACTTAAGCTATAAGACTCAAATCCCAATCATACCGGTATATTTGCACAACCTTCATAAAGGTGCAGCAAAAGGCTCGTGTTTTGACAGGCATCCGGTGTTTGAAGGAATATCTGCAATAGTGCTTAACACCTTCAGGAGGGTGCATGTATTTATCGGGGACCCCATAGACCCTATGGCGGAAAGTATACTTGATGACTTCAGTGAAATTACTGATAAAAAGGAATATAAAAAGATAATCGATAAAATTACTGCTGCCCTGGAAAAAGAATTCAATGAATTAAAAGATGAGGCAGAAAGCCTGGTTAATATTAAACAAAAAGAACTGACGGATAATAGCTCTTTAAAAAACATGCAAAACATCAAACAAGGCCAGATATCAGGCAGCATTAGCTTTGAAGAGGATGAATTTGATATAACTGACGATGACGAAGATCTTGCCGGCAGCACAGGGAATTTAAAATAAGGCTCCAGGAGAATAAGGCTCCAGGGGCGGTCCAAAAAAGAACCGCCCCTTTTTTTATTTAACAATTACTTACTCTATAAACAGACTAACCCTATATACGGGCCTATTTAACTATAAATTCAAGGCTCTCTCCGGTTTTTGCCGGAGCATCTATTGTAACCGTATTTCCTTCGTGTATTTCGCCATTAAGTATCTTCATTGCAAGGATGTTCTGGATCTCATTCTGGATGACCCTTTTCAGCGGCCTTGCCCCGTAGGCAGTATCAAACCCTTGACCTGCAAGATATTCTTTTGCCTTTTCGGTCAAGTCTATCTTCAGATTTCTTGATGAAAGCATCACTTTAAGCTTTTCAACCTGTATGTTCACAATATTTTTTATCTGCTCAAGCCCGAGCCTGTGAAAGATTATAATATCATCGACCCTGTTTAAGAACTCGGGCTTAAAACTGGCCTTTAAAGACTCATTTATCCTGCGGGCCATTTCTGCTTCATCTTTTTCTCCAAGCTCTATTATCCACTGGCTCCCAATATTTGAAGTCATTATAATTACTGTGTTCTTAAAGTCCACGGTCCTGCCGTGCCCATCTGTGAGCCTCCCGTCATCCATTATCTGCAGCAATATGTTAAATACATCGGGATGAGCCTTCTCGATTTCATCAAGAAGTATGACGCAGTATGGTTTTCTCCTTACTGCTTCTGTTAAAAAACCGCCCTCTTCATAGCCCACATATCCAGGGGGAGCCCCGATGAGCCGCGAAACGGTATGCTTTTCCATATATTCTGACATGTCGACCCTTATCAGGGCCCTTTCGTCATCAAACAGAAACTCTGCCAATGCTTTTGACAGCTCGGTTTTTCCAACTCCTGTTGGACCGACAAAAATAAATGAGCCGACCGGCCTGTTAGGATCCTGGAGCCCTGCACGTGCGCGCCTTATAGCATCTGAAATTGTCTTTATTGCTTCATCCTGGCCCACAACTCTTGCACTTAGCCGCTCTTCCATGTGGATTAGCTTATCTATCTCTCCTTCAACCAGCCTTGTAACAGGAATCGATGTCCACTTCGAGACCGTCTCTGCTATATCCTCCTCATCGACTTCTTCCTTTAACATTTTTTTGTCTTTCTGCAGCTGTTCAAGTTTTTTATTTTTCTCCTGCAGGGTTTTTTCAAGTTCAAGAAGCCTGCCGTATTTTAGCTCCGCAGCTTTTGCTAGATTTGCTTCCCTCTCGGCCTGTTCTGCCGAAAGTTTTGTTTTTTCTATTTCCTCTTTAAGGGACCTTATCTGGTTTATTACTTCTTTTTCCGCGGTCCAGTGAGCTTTCATTATGCTGCTTTTTTCCTTAAGCTCTGAAAGCTCCTTTTTTATCTTATCAGTCCTTTCCTTTGAGGCTTTGTCCTTTTCCTTTTTTAACGCCTGCTCTTCTATTTCAAGCTGCTTTATCCTGCGCTCAAGCTCATCAATCTCAGTGGGCATGCTGTCAATCTCTATTCTTAGCCTTGACGCTGCTTCATCAATAAGGTCAATAGCTTTATCAGGCAAAAACCTGTCAGATATATACCTGTCTGAGAGCATTGCTGCAGCAATAAGCGCGGAGTCTTTTATCCTAACTCCATGGTGGACCTCATATTTTTCCTTTAGCCCTCGAAGTATTGCAATTGTATCTTCCACGCCTGGCTCGTTAATCATAACTGGCTGGAACCGTCTTTCAAGCGCCGCATCTTTTTCAATATATTTCCTGTACTCATCAAGAGTAGTGGCCCCGATTGCATGAAGCTCTCCTCTTGCGAGCATTGGCTTTAACATATTTGCTGCATCAACAGCTCCTTCTGCCGCCCCTGCCCCCACAATTGTATGGAGCTCATCAAGAAACATTATTATATTGCCTTCAGACTTTGCTATTTCTTTAAGTACTGCTTTTAACCTGTCCTCAAATTCGCCCCTGTATTTGGAGCCCGCAACCATTGCGCCTATATCAAGAGCTATTACCTTTTTTCCCTTAAGGCCCTCTGGCACGTCCCCGGACACAATCCTCTGGGCCAGGCCCTCTACAATTGCAGTTTTTCCAACACCAGGCTCACCAATAAGCACAGGATTGTTCTTGGTGCGCCTTGAAAGCACCTGTATGACCCGCCTTATCTCGTCATCACGGCCAATGACAGGGTCAAGCTTCTGTTTTCCTGCAAGCTCTGTTATATCTTTTCCATAACGGGCAAGCGCCTGGTATTTATCTTCAGGATTCTGGTCCGTTACCCTCTGGCTGCCGCGAAGCTCCACAAGTATTTTAAATATCCTTTCCTTTGTGACGCCATTGTGTCGAAGCAGGTCCCCTGCCTTGCCGCGGCCCTCTGACATTGCAATCAGGATATGTTCTGTACTTACATAATCGTCTTTTAATTTTTCTGCTTCTTTTAAGGCAGATTCTAAAATATTGTTTAATTGCGGTCCTATATAAATCTGCACATTCTGCCCCGTCACTTTAGGATGACTGCCTATAATATCTGCCACATCTTTTTTTAAAGACGGGACATTTATTTCAAGCTTCTGGAGTATCGGCAATATTACAGTCTCCTGCTGTTCAAGCAATGCCGACAGAAGGTGGAAGTCCTCTATTGACTGGTGCCCGTGCTCAGACGCAATTGATTGCGCTGCAGCAAGGGCCTCCTGTGCCTTAATTGTAAATTTTTCAAAATTCATTATTATTCACCAACCTACACTGTAATATCTGCCCTCGGATTTTCGCTGTAGGATTTTGCAAAATCCGAAAGCTGCTTCTTCTGTTCATCGTTTAATTCTGACGGGACTATTATCTTTATTTTCACATAAAGGTCCCCTGGCTCACTGCTTCTAAGTTTTGGCATGCCCCTGCCTTTGAGCCTCAGTGTCTTTCCTGTCTGGGTGTGTGCAGGAAGCTTCATCGAAACTGTGCCCGTAAATGTGGGGACATCTATCTTTGCCCCGAATATAGCCTCCATAAATGTAACAGGCAGCTCACAGTAAAGGTCATCCCCCTTTACAGTGAAAAAATGATGCGGTATTAAATGGACTGCAAGATAAAGGTCTCCTGCTTCTGCACCCCTCGGGCCTGTTCCGCCTTCACCTTTTACCCTGATTTTACCGCCATCTTTTATTCCCTTAGGCACTTTTACACTTACGGTGCGCAGTTTTCCTTCCTTTTGCAGGCTTATGGCCCGCTGCGTGCCAAAATATGCTTCACGCAGGGTTATGTTCAAATCATACTGGTAATCCTGGCCCTTCTGTGGCGCTGAATTCCGCCAGAAATTGCGCCTCTGCTGCTGGCTGCCTGCGGCTCCCTGGCGGCCTCCTGCAGTGCGCTGCCCGGCTCCTCCAAAAATCGTTGAATACCTTTCATCCGAACCGCGGCCGAAAAACATCTCAAAAAAGTCCGAAAAACCGCTGCCAAGGTCCTGGAAACCAAAATCGCTTCCGCTGAAATCATAGCTGTACCCCTGCCCCTGGGCACCGCCGGGCCAGCCCTGCCAGCCGGGTTGTCCGCCTGCTCTTGAGAACTGTTTCCAGTTTGAGCCAAGCTGGTCATACCTTGACCTTTTTTCAGGGTCCTTCAATACCTCATATGCTTCGCCTATTTCTTTGAACTTGTCTTCTGCCTGCTTATTTCCGGGGTTTGCATCAGGATGATACTGCCTTGCCAGCTTACGGTAAGCTTTTTTTATGTCATCCTGTGTTGCATTTTTTGCCACTCCCAGTAATTTGTAATAATCCTTATAATCCATTTAATCCACCTGTTATTGTGTTAATTATAAAATTTGCCCATAGCCGCCTATCGCTATGGGCAAATTATTTTCATGCTTATCAGAAGTAAAAGACTTTTTATTTGCTAAAATCATTTAACTTCTTTTTTAATTATTTCAACCTTTTTTGGCTGTTTTACTTCTGCTTTAGGAATGGTGATTTCAAGTACGCCATCCGAATAGCCGGCTTTTACTTCTTCAGCCTTTATGGGCACGCCTACATCAAAAGACCTGTAGAAGGAACCGTAGCTTCGCTCCACTCTTATATAGTCTTTGTCCTTCTCTTCTTTTTCGAACTTCCTTTCGCCCTTGATTACAAGCTGGTCGTCATCGATTGATACTTCGATGTCTTCCATCCTGATTCCGGGCAGGTCAGCTTTGACTATTACTTCCTTTTCTGTCTCCTTGATATCGACATCAGGAGCCCATATCGCTGACTTTCTTTCTGCTTTGTCCCTTCCGGGAAACTCTCCAAACCATCTTCCTATTTCATCTCTGGCCTGTACCAGTTCCCTGAACGGATCCCATCTTACTATTGGCATATAAATTCCCCCTTTCAAATATTTCCGCTAATATCTGTATTTTATTTTTATGGCTTTCTTATGCCGTTAGTAAACTAATTTTTTTCATTACTTTTCATCTTTGGCTTCAAACTCGGCATCGATTACATCTTCATTGCTTGCGCTGCCGCCTGCTGCGCCCTGCTGCTCTGGACCCTGCTGGTATGAACCTTCGCCTGGACCTCCCGGTCCGCCTGCTCCGCCGGGGCCGCCCGGGCCTGCGCCCGGACCTGCAGCTCCTGCCTGTGCATACATTTTCTGTGACAGTTCGTCCTGGAGCTTCTGGAGTTCCTCGACATCTTTATTTATTGCATCGGCATTGTCTGACTCCATGGTCTTTCTAAGTGCTGCAATCTGGCTCTCAATCTTTGACTTAAGGTCAGCCGGTGCCTTATCTCCGACATCTTTTAAAAACTTTTCTGCAGAATATACCAGGCTGTCGCCTTTATTACGGGCTTCTGCAAGAGCTCTCTTCTTCTTGTCATCATCAGAATGGGATTTGGCTTCATCTACCATCCTGTCGATTTCGGAATCAGAAAGATGTGAAGTTGCCGTAATTGTTATCTTCTGTTCCTTGCCGGTTGCCATATCTTTTGCACTGACATTAACTATGCCGTTTGCATCTATATCAAAAGTTACCTCGATCTGCGGAATTCCCCTTGGCGCAGGTGGTATTCCATCAAGCCTGAACCTTCCTATTGTCTTGTTATCTACTGCCATGTCTCTTTCACCCTGAAGCACATGTATGTCTACACTTGTCTGATTGTCTGCAGCAGTTGTAAATATTTCGCTCTTCTTTGTAGGGATAGTTGTGTTTCTTTCTATTAACTTTGTATCAACGCCGCCAAGGGTCTCGATTCCAAGTGACAGCGGAGTCACATCAAGAAGCACTATATCTTTTACATCTCCCATGAGCACGCCAGCCTGGATTGCTGCACCGACTGCTACGACTTCATCCGGGTTAACGCTCTTGTTCGGCTCTTTGGATGTAATGCTTTTTACAAGTTCCTGTATAACAGGCATCCTTGTTGCACCGCCGACCAGTATTACTTCATCTATTTCAGAAATCTTAAACCCTGAATCCTTAAGGGCTTTTTCCATAGGCCCTTTGCATCTGTCTGTAAGATCAGCTGTAAGCTGCTCGAATTTTGCACGGGTCAGCTTTGACTCAAGATGCTTTGGCCCGTTTGCATCAGCAGTTACAAAAGGCAGGTTTATATTTGTCTCTGTAACGCTTGAAAGCTCTATTTTTGCTTTCTCTGATGCTTCAATTAAACGCTGTAATGCCTGCCTGTCCTGGCGCAGGTCTATTCCCTGCTCCCTTTTAAACTCATCTGCTATATAATTCATTATCCTGTTGTCATAATCGTCGCCGCCAAGGTGCATGTCGCCATGGCTTGCCTTTACTTCAAAAACGCCTTCGCCGACTTCAAGCACTGATACGTCAAAAGTACCTCCGCCAAGGTCAAATACCAGTATTTTTTCTTCCTTTTTCTTGTCGAGGCCATATGCAAGTGATGCTGCTGTCGGCTCATTTATAATACGAAGCACATTAAGCCCTGCTATCTTGCCTGCATTTTTAGTTGCCTGCCTCTGTGCATCATTAAAATATGCAGGTACGGTAATTACTGCATCAGTTACCTGGGTGCCAAGGTAAGATTCCGCATCGGCTTTTAATTTCTGCAGTATCATTGCAGAGACTTCTTCAGGGGTATAATTCCTGTCAGATAATTTGACCTCTGCAAGACTGTTTGTTCCTTCCAGCACCTGGTAAGAAACTATTTTTCTTTCGCTTTCTACCTCGTTATACTTCCTGCCTATAAACCTTTTTATGGAGTAAATCGTGTTTTCAGGGTTTAACGCAGCCTGCCTTTTTGCAAGCTGGCCAACCAGCCTTTCACCCTTTTTTGTTATTGCCACAACAGAAGGGGTCGTTCTTCCTCCTTCAGTGTTTGTAATAACTACAGGACTGCCGCCCTCCATTACTGCGATGCAGGAGTTTGTGGTTCCCAAATCAATTCCTACTGCTTTTCCCATTTAAATCTGTCCTTTCCTGAATTAAAATTTTTTAAAATATATCATCCATTTTCATCAAATAATTCTTGAAGCTGTTTACAACATCCTGCGGGCACCTGGTAAGAATAACGCCGTCCCTGCGCTTTATAAGAACAATTATAGAACGCAGGTTCATTCCCTGATCGTACATCAGTTCCCGCACATATTCCAACCAGCTTATGTCCTCCCTGGAGTAATACCTTTTCCTTCCCCGCCTCATCGGGACTACCAGACTGAACCGCTCATAATAATATAGTGTGCGGCTGTTTACTCCCAGGAATTCAGCAACAAGCTCAATTGGATAACTTTTATCACTTTCGTTAAACAATAAAAATCACCAACCTTTAAAACTAAAATGAGTTTAGGATAAAAAAATATAGATGTCAAGGATTTTACTAACATTTTTTAAAAAAAATTACTATTACTTTTTCACTTTAAGTGAAAAATAATTTTACTTAAGTATTTAAAGAGGAATAAGCTTTTAATTTTAAAGTGATTATTGGGGCAGGCTTGAAGCGTTATTTATTTGCCTGCAACCCTTGCCTGGTAAGTAAAACTATAAAAGTAGTTTCGCCATGATTTTGCGGTTGAGCCGTAAACATTGTCAAAGCAAAAATAATCTATCAGTGCTTCCCTTGTGCGGCAAAGCTCTTTTAGTTTTGGATAACCTTTTGCTTCTGCAATGGTAAAACCCAGCAGCTCGAGCGCCCTGAAAAATGCGAGTTTACAATACTCTTCATTGCCTTTTTCCTTCCAGTTAAGGGCTCTCTCGACCTCGCTTCCGACATTTGCCATCTGCTCCGCAAAGCTCAGGTCTTTCCATCGGTGCTGAAGATCTTTATGTATTATACTCATTTTTAAAAATCTGGAACATTTGAATTAGTCTTAAAGTGTTTAAAACTTTTAAACTATTTATTATGTCCGCTATTAAACCATACCAATTTATGCCAATCGATTTTACCTCTGGTACAAAAATCATTTAAAAACTCATTTGTAAAAATATTTATTACTTCGGAGTATGCTTCAAGGAATTCGTCATTTCTTTTTCTTGCCTGAAAACCCAGTGGTTCGATTATCTCAAGATATAAATTTTCTTTTCCTGAAATGAATTCCCAAAATTCCTGACCACAGTATTTAAAATAATCACCCTTGTCTTGAAGATTTTCTTTACCATAACAACATCCATTAATTGCAACAATGTTAATATCTGAATTTTTCATTCTAATTATTTTCTTAGCTTTTCTGAAATTATCTTTCATTTTATTTATCTGACTACTATTTCCCCAGTTAGGACCTGATTTTATGGAAACAATATATAATACATTATTTTTTTTAAATTCCAGATCAATACCCTCAGCAATGGATTTTCTGCCGCTAAAAGCTTCCTGACAAATAAAAATTGCGAGGCCCTCAAGAAAATCACCAAAAATAGTCTCTTCCTGCGAAGATAAGTATGCATCAAGTAAGGTTTTTATAAGTTCATTAGCGGTAAGTATATTTTTTGCTTTGAATAGATAGGGATTTTTTCTTTTTAATACTTCTTGAAGTTTTAGTTTTTTTATAGATTTGATTTTATTGCTGTGGAATTTTGTTATATTAGCATCCACATATTTCTTTAATTTAATAATATCTATATCATTCATAATTACTCGCATAATCGCTTACATTAGCATTAAAAATTGTATTATTGATTTCTGATAGTTTTTTTTCTGCTATCTCACAATATTCTTTTAATAAATCAATTCCTATATAGTTCCTTCCAAGTCTGGCAGCAGCAATTGCTGAAGTGCCGGAACCAACAAAAGGATCCAGCACCAGATCTCCCTCTTCAGTAAATAGTTTTATAAACCATTCAGGTAATTCTATTGGAAAAGCTGCACTATGATTTTTATAAGAACATTCGGTTGCTAAATGCAAAACATTTGTTGGAAAAACCATATCCCTGTTCAACCAGTTTGCAATATTTTTACCGAATCCGCTATTACTTTTTGATTCAAATCTGACTTGGTCAAGAGTGCTTAACTTTTTTAATCTTGTCTTTGACCACTGCCCCACGGGCAACATGACATTTTCCTGGTACATTTTAAATTGCTTTTCTTTGTTAAACTGTAAGCATCTTTCCCAGGCATCCCGAAACCTGTTAGGCCATTTGCCGGGGTAGCAATTTTTCTTATGCCATATAAACTCTTCCGTCCAGAGCCATCCCTGTTTTCTCATACCCAAAATAATTTCAAGTACATAAGTATGTCTTTCACCGTTAACTACTTTTTCCTTGATATTCAAAATAAAAGTACCTGTCGGTTTCAGTACTCTTAAAAACTCTTTGCTTCTCGGATAAAACCATTCAGGATATTTTTTTGGCACAATTCCGCCATAAACTTTTTTTCTGCTATCAGCATACGGTGGTGATGTAACTATTAGATCAACAGAGTTGTCCGGCAATGTACTTAACACTTCTAAACAGTCACCGCAAATTATACTGTTATATGGTAAAGTCTTTGTTTTTTCCATTCATAAATTAATTCATTAATTTTAATTATTGAAATTATACTACTAAATTATTAAATTGTATATATACATAAATACACAATAACATTAGTTAAATTTCTGCAAGTTTGGCAAAGTCATCTTTTAAATCTTTATACAGAGATTTATAAA